>JAAWNI010000233.1 GCA_022798855.1 Lawsonibacter sp.
GGGGATACCCCGCTGGCGGCAGGCGTCGGCCACCTGCTTCACATAGTACCGGCCGATGTTGCCGGGGTTGATGCGCACCTTGTCCGCCCCGGCGGCGATAGATTCCAATGCCAATTTGTAATCAAAATGGATATCTACTACAACTGGTATTGGACTTTCCTCCTTGATTTTCCCCACCGCCCGAGCGGCTTCCATATCCGGGACTGCAACCCGGACGATGTCGCACCCGGCGGCGGCCAGCTTCTGGATCTGCGCCACCGTGGCCGCCACGTCCTGGGTGGGGGTATTGGTCATGGACTGGATGGTAACGGGGGCGCCCCCGCCCACGGGGACGCCGCCCACATTGATCTGCCTTGTCATAATTTACCTCCCGAACAGCTTGCCCACATCGCTGAGGGTGACCGCCAGCATCAGGCACATCAGCGCGGCCAGACCGGCCAGATGGACATAGCCCTCATACTTGGCGTCGATTTTCTTTCGGAAAAGGCTGTAAAGAACGCCGTTCAGCGCCAGGAAAAACACCCGGCCCCCGTCCAGGGCGGGCAGGGGGAGCAGGTTCATCACCGCCAGATTGACGGCAATCAAGGCGGCCAAATCGGCCAGATTCCGCGCCGCGGCCAGGGGCGTGGGTGACAGCTGCGGGTCGCTGCCCACCTGGCCCATCATGTCCACGATGCCCACCGGGCCGGACAGCTCCCGCAGGCCCACCTGGCCCCGGATCAGGCTGCCCAGGCTCTCCCAGACCACATGGACCAGGTCCACCGCGTCATACCAGCTGTACAGCAGGCGGCGGCCGGTGGTGGCTTCCTGCCAGCCCAGCCCCACGTTCAGGCCCCGGTAGTTGGTGGGCCTGCCCTCCTCATCCACCCGGGCCTGCCTGGGCATGGAGACGTTCTTCAGCGAGATACGCTCCCCGTTCCGCTCCACCACCCAGTCGGCGCTGTCGCCGGACCGGGACAGGGCGGAGGTCAGGCGGTTATAGCCAAACATGCTGTACATACGCCGCCCGTCCACCGACACCACCAGGTCGCCGGGGAGAAGGCCGCACTCCTCCAGGCCGTAGCCCTCCATAAAGCCGGCCACCGCCGGCATGGCGAAGCCGGGGCTCTGGCTGTTCAGGACCAGCAAAACCGCCAGGCCGGTGAGGAAGTTCATAGCCGCCCCGGCGCACAGAATGATAATCTTCCTCCACCAGGACGCCCGGCCGAAGGACCGGGGGTCGGCGGAGTCGTCGTCCTCCCCCTCCATGGCGCAGAAGCCGCCGATGGGCAGGGCCCGCAGGCTGTAAAGCGTCTCTCCCTTCCCCCACTTGAGCAGGGCGGGGCCCATGCCCACGGCGAACTCGTTCACCTTCACCCCCAGCAGCTTGGCGGAGAGGAAGTGGCCCAGCTCGTGGGTGGCCACCAGGATGCCGAAAACCAGGACCGCAATGATAATATAGAGCATAGAACAGGGACCTCCAAAATGCGTTGTAGGGACGCTTCACGAAGCGTCCGTCTCGAGCCAAAGCGCGCGGCCCGTAGGGATATGGCTTGCCGTGTCCGCCCGGGGCAAAGCGATATCCGGGGAACGCGGCCGCGACAAGTCGCGGCCCTACACCACCGCTGCCCGAGCGGCTTCGTCCGCGTCCAAAATATCCTGCATGGTGGGATTCCCCACCGCCTTGACCTGAGACAAGGCTTTTTCCACCTTGGCGGGGATATCCAAAAAGCCGATTTTCCCCGCCAGGAACTGGCCCACCGCTTCCTCGTTGGCCCCGTTGAGGACCGCTCCGGCGGTGCCTCCGGTTTTGGCAGCTTCCAGGGCCAGGGCCAGACAGGGGAAGGCGTCCAAATCCGGGGTGCCAAAGGTAAGGGGCCCGCAGTTCCACAGGTCCAGGGGCGTGGATGGCCCAACGACCCGCTTGGGGTAGGTAAGGGCGTACTGGATGGGCAGGCGCATGTCCGGCGCGCCCAGCTGAGCGAGCATGGCATTATCACAGTATTCCACCAGGGAGTGGATGATACTCTCCCGATGGACCACCACAGAAATTTTTTCCGCCGGCATCCGGTACAGGTGCATGGCTTCTATGACCTCCAGCCCCTTGTTCATCAGGGTGGCGGAGTCCACAGTGATTTTAGCGCCCATGGACCAATTGGGGTGTTTCAGGGCGTCCTCCACCGTTATGCCAGCCAATTCCCCCCGTTTTTTTCCGTAGAAGGGCCCGCCGGAGCAGGTCAAGATCAGCCGCTTGACCTCGCCCCGGTCCCGGTTGGCTTCCAGGCACTGGAACAGGGCGGAGTGCTCTGAGTCCACGGGGTAGATTTTGGCCCCGTAGTCCTTGGCTTCCTCCAGCACCAGCGGCCCGGCGCAGACCAGCGCCTCCTTGTTGGCCAGGCAGACCCGCTTGCCCTCCCGGATGGAAGCCAGGGCAGGCCGCAGGCCCGCCATCCCCACCAGGGCGGCGATGGCCGTGTCGGCGGAGGAGATGGTGGCCGCCTCCAGCACCCCCTCCAGGCCGCTGAGGACCTGGACGTTGGTGTCGGCCAGCCGGACCCGCAGGTCGGCGGCTGCTTTTTCGTCCGCCAGGGCGGCCAAGGCGGGCCGGTGCTTCCGGGCCTGCTCCTCCATCAGCTGGACGCTGGAGTTGGCCGCCAGCGCCGCCACCTCCATGCCGCAGGCGGCAATCACCTCCAATGACTGCCGCCCGATGGAGCCGGTGGAACCTAAAACTGTCACTTTTCTGCTCATATAGCGTTCCTTTCTGGAATTGAATCCCCCGCCGCCGGCGCTGAAACTCTCTGTCCTCCTCCAAAGGCCCCCTTGCTAAAGGGGGCTGGCACCGCCGCAGGCGGTGACTGGGGGATTCTTTTATCGGCGGTCTTCCTGGGAACGGAATCCCCCCGCCACCGGGTTTCACCCGGCGGCCCTCCCCCCTTTAACAAGGGGGGCTTTG
>JAAWNI010000234.1 GCA_022798855.1 Lawsonibacter sp.
CCTCATGCCCCAGATGCTGCCCGTCCACTTCGGCATGATGAAGAAGCTGCTGGAGTGCGAGGGCTACAAGGTGGACATGCTCACCACCAACCACCGGGGTATTGTGGACGAGGGCCTGAAATACGTCCACAACGACACCTGCTACCCCGCCCTTCTGGTCATCGGCCAGCTCATCGACGCGGTGAAGCACGGGGGCTACGACCCACACAAGGTGGGCCTTCTCATCACCCAGACCGGGGGCGGCTGCCGGGCCAGCAACTACATCCACCTGCTGCGCAAGGCCCTGGAGAAGGCGGACATGGCCTACATCCCGGTGGTATCGGTCAACCTGTCGGGCCTGGAGAAAAACCCCGGCTTCTCCCTGACGCTCCCCTTCATCCGCAAGGCGGTGTACGCCATGATGTACGGCGACATCATCGTCAACGCGGCCAACCAGGTCCGGCCTTATGAGGTGGAGCCGGGGGCGGCCGACGCCATGACCGACGCCTGGTCCCAGCGGCTGGTGGACGGCTTCCAGGCGGGGAAGGGCATGAGCCGCAAACAGATGCGGGCCAACTTTGATGGGATTTGTTCCGATTTCGCCGCCATCCCCGTGGCGGGCGAGCCCAAGATCCGGGTCGGGGTCGTGGGGGAGATATATGTCAAATTCGCCCCCCTGGGCAACAACAATTTGGAAAAATTCCTCCTGTCGGAGGGGGTGGAGCCGGTGGTCCCCGGCCTGACCGACTTCATCATCTTCAAGATATACAACCGGGTGGCCGACGTGGAGCTCTACGGCGGCAAATGGATCAAGAAAGCGGCCTGCGCCGTCTTCATGAAGTACATCGAGGCCTGCCAGCGGGACATGATCGCCGCCCTGGAGCAGTCGGGGCGCTTCCGGGCACCGGGCACCTTCCAGGACCTGCACCGCCTGGTCCAGGGCTACCTGGGGGACGGCAACAAGATGGGCGAGGGCTGGCTCCTCACCGCCGAGATGCTGGAGCTCATCCACTCAGGCACCAACAACATCGTCTGCACCCAGCCCTTCGGCTGTCTGCCCAACCACATCGTGGGCAAGGGGATGATCCGCAAGCTGAAGGACGAGTACCCCTACAGCAACATCGTGGCCATCGACTATGACCCGGGCGCCACCCGCATCAACCAGGAAAACCGGATCAAGCTGATGCTGGCCAACGCCAAGGGCCTGGCCCATCAGGAGCCCGCCCGGCCCCGCCCGGAGCCCCAGGTGGAGCGGGAGCCCCAGCTGGCCCACGCCAACATCTGACAACAAAAGCCCCCGGCGTGGAAAGAGGGGATTCCACGCCGGGGGCTTTTCTTCACTTCTAAATCAGCTCCACGCTGATCTTGACCACGCACTTCCGGCTCACCGCCGGCCCGTCCTCCAGGAATAGTCCGGGGCGGTGTGCGTCCCAGGGGAAAAACACGCCGAAACAGCCCTCCGTCGCGGTGAGCACGCTCTCGCCGTCCACGCTGGCCAGGAAAGCGATGTCGTTTTCCGGCCGGGACTCCAAAATAGGCTCGACGCCCAGGTAGGGGGCGACGCCGATTTTCTCTCCCCCCTCGGGCCAGTACATCAGGTCAATGTATTTCTCATGGATTTCCGGATGGGAGCCCTCAAAGGGGCGTGTGGTCATGTCCATCACGTTGGCGAACATTTTGTCCCCGTCAATGGGATGCTTTCCGTTTTCAATGGCCTTCCAATCCGTCTTCTGGATGAACTCCAGGGCCTGGCGGATGGCCTTGGGATAGGCGGTCAGGGGGTCTTTCGCGGTGAGCTTGGAAAAAATCATACTATTCCCTCCCCAATAAATTTTTCAGACTGCGCTGGGTATTTACAGTATAGCCGATGGAGGAGGGAAAAGCAAATGTTGTTTTCGGCGGGGAGCGTCCGCACCGGCAAAACCGATTTTCACGGAGTCCACAACACAGAGGTCGATTGTTGAAGGGGCCGTTGGTCGCTTATTTGGCCAGGGCGGCGTAGAGGAAGGTGACGATCTGGGCCCGGGTGCAGGGGGCGCCGGCCTGGAACTCCCCGCCGGAAACCAGGCCCTCCCCATAGGCCCAGAGGGCGGCGCCGGCGTACCACTCGCTGCCGGCGACGTTGTCATAGGGCTGGCCCGCCGTGAACTTGGGATCCCCCTCCGCCTTATACAGGAACATGAGGATTTCCGCCACGGTGCAGTCCTTTTTGGGAGAGAAAGTGCTGGCGGTGGTGCCGCTGGTGATCTCCTGCTCAACCGCCCACTGTACCTGTTTGCTGAACCAGTCATTTTCCTTCACATCGTTGAAGCTGCCCACGGTGGGGACAGTGGGCTGGGCGGACAAGGGACGGTACTCCAACACGGTGCCGGTAACACCATACTCCGTATCCTCATAAGGGAACACCGTGTCAAGGCCCTTCTTGGACATCATAAAGGGGCTCCAGTCGCGTTCGTCCTCACCGGGGGCAAACTGGTATGCCCAGCCGTTGTCTCTGTCCGCGCGTATCCCAGCAGACCCGGCTTCAACCCAGGCCCACTCCTCTTCAACATAAGCCCACTGCTCAAACGCACCCATCGGAACACTATATCCCGCATCGCCATACATGGGCGGCAGGTTAAAACGTTTGAAGGGGAGGCCATCCTTCCGGGTGACGATGCAGTCCTGGTCGAACACATAGGCGGTATACTCGCTTGTGTCCTATGGAGAAACCCACCGGATTTTAGCCGCGCCGATGGGGGCCACGGAAAACTCCACGTTCTCCGCTGTCGGATCGGTGCAGCCGTTGGCCGAGTAGTTGTAGACCCAATCACCCGCAAATATGGGGACAGTCAGGCTCAGGCACATCGCCAGAGCCAGCGCGAGGGATAGGATTTTCTTTTTCATGATCTCTATCCCCTTTTTCGAATTGAACGGCCCTTATTGTTTCCAATTGGAAACA
>JAAWNI010000235.1 GCA_022798855.1 Lawsonibacter sp.
TCTTGAAATACATCCAGTATTCCTGCGAAAAATTGTGTTTGTCTGGTGAAAAAATTCCTCACCATTGTGCACATTTCCATTTTTCAAACGGCGCCTAAAAACGAAACATAGAAGTTTAGGGCCGCCCTTTTCAAAGGGCGGTGGGTCCAGGGCAAAGCCCTGGCGGGTCCGGGCGGAGCCCGGCGGTCAAACCGCCATGCCGCCGTCCACGCACAGCACCTGTCCGGTGATGTAGGCGCACTCCGGAGCGGCGAAGAAGGCCACGGTCCGGGCCACCTCCTGGGGGGAGCCGGGCCGGCCCTTGGGGATGGCCCCCAGCATGGCGGCTCTGGCCTTCTCAGGCAGGGCGGCGGTCATGTCAGTCTCGATGAAGCCGGGGGCCACCGCGTTGACGGTGATGTCCCGTCCGGCCAGCTCCTTGGCGGCGGCCTTCACCAGGCCGATGACCCCCGCCTTGCTGGCGGCGTAAGCGGTCTGGCCCGGGTTGCCCCGCAGGCCCACGATGCTGGACAGGCAGATGATCCGCCCGTACTTCTGCCGCAGCATCACCTTGGCCGCCGCCCTGGTGCAGAAATAGGCCCCCTTCAGGTTGGTGTCCAGGGTCTGGGTGAAGTCCTCCTCCTTGGCGGTCATAAGCAGGCCGTCCCGGGCGATGCCGGCGTTGTTCACCAGAATGTCCAGCCGGCCGAAGCGCTCCTTCACCGCCGACACCAGGGCATCGCAGGCGGCGGGGTCGGACACATCGGCCTGGAAGGCCTCCGCCTCCACCCCCAGCTCCCGGCACAGCCGCACCGTCTCCTCCGCCGCGTCTCTGCCGCCCGCGTAGTTGACGGCCACCGCCGCCCCCTGCCGGGCCAGCTCCAGACAGACGGCCCGTCCGATCCCCCGGCTGCCGCCGGTGACCAGGGCCGCGTTTTCCCGTAAGCTCATACCGCCGCTCCTTTCAAGGCGGACACCACCTGATGGAAGTCCGCCGCTGTGTCGATGTGGTAGGTCTTGATGCCGGGGGCGGTCTTCTTGAAGAAGCCGCACAGGGCCTTCCCCGGGCCGATCTCCACCACCGTGTCCACGCCATCCGCTTCCATGCGGCGGATGGTGTCCTCCCAGTAGACGGAGGACTGGACCTGGCGCTCCAGCAGGGCGGGGATGGAGTCCTCCGCCCCCATGGGGCCGCCCAGGCAGTTGAAGTAGACGGGCAGGGCCATAGGCTGGAAGTCGATGGTTTGGAAGTGGGCGGACAGAACGTCCCCGGCGGGCTTCATCAGCCGGGTGTGGAAGGGGCCGCTCACCTTCAGGGGCATACAACGCTTGGCCCCCAGCTCCTTGGCCAACTCCCCAGCCTTGTCCACAGCGGCCCTCTCGCCGCCGATGACCAGCTGGCCGGGGCAGTTGTAGTTGCATATCTGGACCACGCCCAGCTCCGCCGCTCCGTCGCAGGCCTGCTGGAGCTTCTCCCGGTCCAGGCCCAGCACGGCGGCCATACCGCAGTCCAATCCGGCGGCGGCTTCCTCCATGGCCCGGCCCCGGAGGGCCACCGTGGAGATCACCGCCCCCCGGCTGAGCACCCCGGCGGCGTAGAGGGCGGAGTACTCCCCCAGGGACAGCCCCGCCGCCAGCTGAGGGCGGATGCCCTCCTGATACAGCAGGTCGGTCACCCCCACGGAGAAGGCCGCCATACAGGGCTGGGTGAAGCGGGTCTGGGCCAGCTCCTCCTCGGGTCCCGTGAAGCACAGCTCTTTCAGGTCGAAATCCACCGGGGCGTGGTCAAACACCTGGGCGAACAGGGGGAATTCCTCATAAAAATCCTTCCCCATGCCCACATGCTGGCTGCCCTGCCCAGCGTATACAAAGGCTAATTTCATGTTAAACCTCCTCCGCCAGCCGGCGGACCGTCTCGCCGCAGCCGACGCACAGCTCCTCCAGGATGGCCCGGAGGGGGCGGATCTCATGGATCAGCCCCGCCACCTGTCCGCACATGAGGGAGCCGGTTTTCACATCGCCGTCGAAGACCGCCCGGCGCAGGGAGCCCAGGGTGAACTTCTCCAGCTCCATCCGCTCGGCCCCGGCCCGCTCCAGCTTCAAGTACTCCCGGGACATCTGGTTTTTCAAGATACGCACCGGGGCGTTCACCGACCGGCCGGTGACGGTGGTGTCGCTGTCCTTGGCCTTTAAGATGGCCTGCTTGTAGTTGTCGTGGATGGGGCACTCCTCGCTGGCCAGCAGGCAGGTGCCCACCTGGACCCCGCAGGCCCCCAGGGCGAGGGCGGCGGCCAGCTGGCGGCCGGTGGCGATTCCCCCGGCGGCGATGACGGGCAGGCCGGTGGCTTCACAGACCTGGGGCACCAGGGCCATGGTGGTCAGCTCGCCCACGTGGCCGCCGGACTCGGTGCCCTCGGCGATGAAGCCGTCCACCCCCAGGGGCTCCAGGCGGCGGACCAGGGTGGTGGCGGGGACCACAGGGAAGACCTTGATTCCCGCTTCCTTCCAGGCGGGGACGAACTGGCTGGGCACCCCCGCCCCGGTGGTGACCACCTTCACGCCCTCCTCAATGACCACCTGGGCCATCTCGGCGGCGGCGGGGTTCATCAGCATGATGTTCACCCCGAAGGGCTTGCTTGTGAGGGACTTGCATTCCCGGATGTGCTCCCGCAGGGTGTCCGCGTCCATGCCCCCCGCGCCGATGAGCCCCAGGGCCCCGGCGTTGGACACGGCGGCGGCGAATTTACCGGTGGCGATGTTGGCCATGCCGCCCTGGATGATGGGGAACTCAGTCCCCAGGATTTCGTTCAATTTCATGGTTTCCCACTCCTTATTGAATGGCACAATGTCTATGTAGGGGCGGACATTGTCCGCCCGCTGGTAAGCCTTTTATCCTTGCGGGCGCACATTGTGCGCCCCTACA
>JAAWNI010000252.1 GCA_022798855.1 Lawsonibacter sp.
GGATTCCGTCAAGCAAAACGGCTCTATATTATGGAATCCCCCAGTCACCGCCTGCGGCGGCGACAGCCCCCTTTGGCAAGGGGGCCTTTGGAGCAGGACTGGAGCCTTCAAGCACCCAAGCCCCCCTTGCTAGAGGGGGGTGCCCCCGCAGGAGGCGGGGGGATTCCGTCAAACGAAACAATGAAACAGCGCAAAGCAACCACATACACGCTGCAAAAGTATGGCGTCAGCAGCTCCTCCATTCGCAGAATCAAAGACGGTGACTCTATCTCCACAAACACAATCGATGCCCTTTGTGAAATCTTGAATTGTTCTGTAAATGATATAATTGAATATATCCCTAATCATCAAAAGGACTGACGCCAGCCAAACAGCCGGGTCAGTCCTTTTTCTTTCCAAACAGCTCCATCAGGCCCACCACGATGAGAAAGCCGCCGAAGCACTTTTTCAGCAGGGACACGTCCACAGCGGTGGCCGCCCAGGCGGCCAGGGCGGCGCAGGCCAGCCCCGCTCCGATGGCGGGGAGGAGGGCCGGCTTTTCGATATAGCCGTTTTTCACGTGGGCGGGCAGGGCCATCAGCCCGGCGGGGAGGAAATACAGCAGGTTGATCCCCTGGGCCAGCCGCTGCTCCACCCCGGCGAAGGCGGTCATATAGACCAGCAGCAGGGTTCCGCCCCCCACCCCGAAGCCGGACAGCACCCCCGTGGCCGCGCCCACAATCAGTGGCAGAATCCAGTCCTTCACAGGAAGCTCCTCACCCCTCCGTAGATCAGCAAAAGGCCAAAGGCCCGCTTGAGCCATGGCATTTTCATCCCCTTGAACCACTTCCCACCGGCCCAGCCCCCCGCCGTGCCGCCGATGAGGTAGGGCAGGGCCGCCATGATATCCAGCCCGTCCCGGAACAGGTAGATGCCCGCCGACAGGGCGCACAGGGGCAGGATTACCGCCACCGACGTGGCGAAGGCCCTGCGCTGGTCCAGCCCGCAGTACCCCGTCAGCAAGGGGACGAACACCGACCCGCCGCCGCCGCCGAAAAAGCCGTTGGCCACCCCGGCCAGCCCCCCGGCAATGGCGTATCTCCATTTTGCCCGCAAAAAACCGCCCCCTTTTGGCTTAGTGTGCCATAAAAGGGGCGGTTTATGTATTCAAAGCCTGTTTTAACCCGGCTCCTCGACTACCGCGTCGTCCATTGTGTAGCCCTCCAGGGAATCCTCCCTGGCCTGGACGCAGATGAAGCGGATGCCGGAATCAGCCGCCGCCGAAAACTGCCGCTTCGCCGCCGGAGACACCCGGACCCAATCGCCGGCGGACAGCTCCACCGTTTCACCGTCAATGACGGCCCGGCCCCTTCCGGCCAGCACCCCATAAACCTCCTCGTTGTGCTTGTGGGAGTGGACAAAGGGTACGCCGGCCCCCGCCGGAAGGTCATTGACGCTGATTTCCGCTCCGGTCAGGCCGAGAAGCTCGTGCAGCTCCGCTCTGGCCCCTGGCCCGACGCTCGTCTTTTTAAAGTTTGCCATGGTATTACCTCCTGAGAACCTGTATCCACAATTTCAAACGACCGTCTGAACGAGGAATTTCCGCTTATGAATACCGGTCCTGATTTTGTTGTAACCATCACTGGTACATCAGTAGTTATACCACAGCTTCGTTGTAATGTCAATAGTTACATCAAGCTTTTTGTGTCCTCCACAATGTCCCGTATGGTTACCGACTCCATCTCCCGCTCCATCGCACGCTGTATCTCCTCCAGCCGCCCGTCCAAAACGGCGTGGATGTTCCTGCCCACCGGGCAGAGCTGATTGGGGTCCTGGTGGAAATGGAACAGCGCCCCGTCATCCACGCACTCCACGGCGTTGTACAGGTCCAGCAGGGTGACCTCCTCCAAGGGCCTGGCTATGTCCGCCCCGCCGCTCCCCCGGGCCACGGTCACGATGCCGGCCCCCTTCAGCTGCTGAAGTATCCTTCTGATTACCACCGGATTCACATTTACGCTGGAAGCGAGAAAGCCGCTGGTCACCTTCCGGCTGTTTTTAAACGCCTCAATGCAGACGAGCACGTGGACCGCCACCGTAAACCTGCTTGAAATCTGCATCATATCCCTCCATTTCCCATGTTTTCTTCCACGCCCATTATAAAACAACGCCCGCCGAAATGCAAACACATTCCGGCGGGCGGATATCTATTCCACCGACGCATCCCCCGGGGCGTGGAATTCCTCCAGCAGGCGGGCCCACCATCGCCCGAAACAAAAAGGCGTTGACAGTGCCCTCCTCCGTTTTGGCCCCACCCCGATTCAACGCCTCGATCATCTTCTGCCAGATTCCCGGCTTCTGCCCCTCTGACCACACAGCCGCCGTAATCACCGCGTTGACCAGCTCATCCCCAATTTCCCAAGCCACCTTTGCGTCTACCAAGTGTAGGGGTTGGATTCGGTTGCGCCTTGTTCCGTCGTTTTTCATTCAGCCATAGCCCCTTTCCATCACCTCATTAACTCTACTGAGTTATTTTAACTCAACAGGGTTAAGCTTTTCAAGAGCTTTTTGTTAAGCTTTTGTAAAAGGTGGTGGTACCATGACGTTGAAAGAAGCAATTATCCAGCGCATCCTCAACCTTTGCGATGAACACAGGCTGACCATCAACAAGCTTTCTACTGTCTGTGGTATGACGCAATCCACAATAAACAACATTGTCAACGGCCGAAACAAAAGCACCACGATTTCTACCGTCAAAAAGATTTGTGACGGTTTAGGAATAACAATAGCCGATTTCTTTGATGACCCCCTGTTTCGGGATCTGGAACAGGAAATCAAATAAAAACCGCCCAATTGGGCGGT
>JAAWNI010000236.1 GCA_022798855.1 Lawsonibacter sp.
GTTGAAGTCCCGCAGGGGCCGGACGGCGGCCTGCACCGTCATCATCATCACGGCGATGGAAGCGGAGCGGGCGGACATCTTGAACAGCGGGAAGACCCAGGCGGGGGCCAGGAACCGGGCGAAGAGGAAGAGGGATAGGCCGATGGCGGTGCCGCACAGCAGCGACACGGCGCACAGGGCGGCGCCGCTGGACCGGACCTTCTGGAGCCGTCCAGCCCCCACCTCCCGGCCGATGATGATGGAAGCGGTGGCCGCCAGGCCGAAGGACACAACCATACAGATCTTGTCCACATTTCCGGCTACAGTGTAGGCGGCCAGGATCTCGGTGCTGCCCTCCATGTGGCCCATGATGGTGGGGAAGATGGAGGAGCCCAGGCCCCAGGTCGTCTCGTTGAACACCACCAGCCCGCCGTACCGCAGAAAGCGGCGGGCCATGTCCAGGCCGGGCCGGAGGAGCAGGTGGAGGTGGACCCGGAAAAAGCGGTTCCAGAACATGTGGGCCACCACGATGGCCACCTCCATGGCGCGGGCGATGAGGGTGGCCAGGGCGGCGCCCCGCACGCCCAGGGCGGGCGCGCCCAGATTGCCGAAGATAAAGACCCAGTTGAGGAAGGTGTTCAGCATCATGGAAGCCACCAGGATGTACATGCCCAGCTGGGGCCGCTCCATGCTCCGATATGCCGCCACATACATCATGGTAAAGGCGCTGCACACGTAGGATAGGCCGGCGATGGAGCCGTACTGGGCGGCCAGGGCGATGACCTCCGGCTCATTGCCGAAGAGGCTTAAAAACTCCACCGGGCAGAGGACCAGGACGGCGGCGAAGACGGAGGAAACCAGCACCGCCACCCATATGGCCACCCCCAGCACCCGGTTGATGGACTCCATCTCCTGCTTGCCCCAGTACTGGCTGATGAGGACGGAGGAGCCGCTCTGCACGCCGAAGATGAACAGCTGCACCACGAACAGCGGGATGTTGGCCAGCGTAACCGCCGCCATGGGGGCTTCCCCCAGCATCCCCACCATAAAGGTGTCCGCCATGCCCAGAGCGCTGGTGATCAGGTTCTGGAGCACAATGGGAGCGGCCAGAAAGGCCACCTGCTTATAAAATCCGGGGGCCTGCTTCATAAATGAAAACATGGAAAAATGCTCCTTTTCTATCTGTAGGGACACGGCTTGCCGTGTCCGGCTCTTTCAAACATATACAGCGGGGTCTGCCCCCGCAGCCCCGTTTCCGCTGCACCAAAGAGCGGCGGGGATCACGACAGTGTGGGAAACAGCCCCTCCTTGGCCGCTTTCAGGCCGCCAATGAGGGCGTCCACATCCTCCTGGGTGGTGTCGTAGGAGAAGCTGATCCGCAGAGCGCCGTCCTGCTGGGCCTTGGGCAGCTTGAGGGCGGCGAAGACATGGCTGGGCCGGCCCCTGTGGCAGGCGGAGCCGGAGGAGAGATACACCCCCCGGTCGCTGAGGAAGCGGACCACCACCTCGCTCTTGTAGCCGGGGAGGGAGGCGGGCAGAATGTGGGGCGCGCCCCCCTGGGTGAGGACCACCGCCTCGGGGAGCTCCTGGGCCAGCCGTTGGATGGCGCGGGCCTTCAAGCCGGCCATGCGGGCCTGGTCCTCCCCGCTGGAGGAGGCCCCCAGCCGGGCGGCGGCGGCGAAGGCGGCGATCTGGCTGGTGGCCTCGGTGCCGGAGCGCAGCCCGCCCTCCTGTCCACCGCCCCGGATCAGGGGGGGCAGCTTCAGCCCCTTTCGGACATACAGCGCCCCGACGCCCTTGGGGGCGTGGACCTTGTGCCCGCTGATGGACAGCAGGTCCACCCCCAGCCCCTTGGGGGTGAAGGGGATTTTTAAAAATCCCTGGACGGCGTCACAGTGGAGCAGGGCGGGACAGCCTGTCCGCCGGATGGCGGCGGCCGCTTCCCGGACGGGCAGAATGGTGCCCAGCTCGTTGTTCACCAGCATCATGGACACCAGGACGGTGTCCGGGCGCAGGGCGCCCTCCACCTGGGCGGGGTCCAGGACGCCCTGGCGGCCGGGCTGGAGGTAGGTGACCTCATACCCCTGGCGCTCCAGGGCCTTGAGGGGTTCCAGCACGGCGGCGTGCTCAATGGCGGTGGTGACGATGTGCCTGCCCTTGCGGCGGTTCAGCTCCAGCGCCCCCTGAATGGCCCAGTTGTCGCTCTCGGAGCCGCAGGAGGTAAAAAAAAGCTCCTCAGGCAGACAGCCCAGAGCTCCGGCCACATCGGCCCGCCAGCCCTTCACATGGGCGGCCGCCCGGGTCCCAAGAGCGTAGACGGAGGAGGGGTTTCCCCAGCCCTGGAGCATGGCGTCCATCGCCGCTTGGGCGGCCTCGGGCCGCACCGGCGTGGTCGCGGCGTTGTCAAGATAGTGAAACAAAGGGTCCGCCTCCCATAGACAAATTCAGCACCGGCTATTCTATGCCTTTTGGGAGGGAAAGTCAAGGAAAGACGTCAAGGGCGGAAAAATTTTGTTTTGTTTGAGGGCAAAGAGCGCACTGCGCCGAATGTAGGGCAAGGGCTCTGCCCTAGCCTTATTCTTTATCCCCTTGCGGGGATAGGCAGGGGTAGAACCCCTGCCCTACATAACGTACCGAACGGTATTTCCAGGGACGTTCCAAATTTATGAGACGGGCGTGCCCCCGTCAGGCTTAGAACCTGTATTCATAACCGAAAATTCTGGATAGCCGAGGGATTTCTCTGCCATACAAGGCAAATTTTTGCGGGAATACTGGATGTATTTCAAGAAAAT
>JAAWNI010000237.1 GCA_022798855.1 Lawsonibacter sp.
GGCAAGGCGGAGGATGCAGGCGGGCTTGACGCCCGCCAAAGACGACAACGCCGCCCTGTGCTATTTGGACCACCGAACTTTACCGATTTTCAAGTGTGTCGACTATAAACTCCCCCGGCACGGCTTTGCCGCACCCCCCCTCCCAGAGGGGGGCTTGGGGGGCGGCCTGAGCCCTTGCCCTGCCTTCGCAGGGTTTTCCGAATTTACGAGGCGGGCGTGTAATTTACAAAAGTGGCTCTATACTTTTTGGAAGAAGGATGTTAAAATAGGAGTATTCAGTTTTGGAGAGGAGGCCGTTCCCTATGCGAGAGACGAGAAGGCCTTGGCAAAATATTCTGTATGTATTCCTTTTGTTGGCGGCGGTTATTCTGCTGTTTTGGTGGTACGCCACAACCAACAGCCAAAGGATAGAGGCCAGCAGTCTCAACTACGCTATGGATTCTGCCCGGCAGACCGCCCTGCGGGTGAGCGGCGAGCTGATTAACGGACGCAGGCGGGTGCACAACTACGCCTATTTGCTGAGCACAACGCTGAACGAGCCCAGCATCAGCACAGAGACTCTGCTGGAGCTGGAGAACAACTCCGACTTTGACGCCCTTCACTTTACCAACTCCAGCGGAATCAACCTGGCCTCCAGCGGAGCCACCTCCAACAGCCAGGACCGGAGCTATTTCGAGAGCGCCATGCAGGGGGAGAGCGGCAGCACGGTCCTCTTTGACTCCAGAATCACCAATGAGACGATGATCGTGTTCCACGCCCCGCTGTACTACGAGGGCGAGATATTCGGCGCGCTGCTGGGGCTGTATTTCGCGGAGGACTATCTCCAGGAGATCCTGACCACCAGCTACTTTGGCGAGACGGCGGACGTGTTCCTGTGCACCCAGGACGGGCGGGTGGTCGCCTCCTCCAAGCCGGCGGACTGGGGCGAGCAGCAGCTCCTTGATGTCCTGGTGGAGACGGGCGTTGTGGACGCCCAGACCGCCGCCAGCGCCTGGGAGATATTCCAAAGCGGCTCCGGACAGGGCGGCTTTATCTGCGCCCCGGGCAGCCTGACCGACAACCTGTGCGTACTCTATGTGCCGGACAGCGAATACCTGCTGGTCCAGGCCTACCCCAAGAGCGTGACCCAGGCCATGATCCAGGACGCCAACCAGACCGGAATGGTGCTGCAGGTCATGCTGATCGCCCTGTTTGTGGTGTACATTCTGGCGCTGCTGGTCAGAGGGCAGCGGGTGCGCCGGCGGCTGGAGCGGGAGAACCGGGAGATGGGGTATGTCATCAACGGCGTCAGTACGCTGTTCACCCGGTTTATCCTGGCGGACCTGGAGGAGGGCTCTTACTGCTACCTGGCCGGTACCACGCCAGAGCGGGACCAGCTCGCCTCCAGCGGCCAGTATGAGGATTTTACCACCTACCTCCTGTCCTTCCTGGTGGACGAGGAGGAGCGCCGGCGGTTCCAGGCGCTGATGGACCGGGACTCGGTGTCCAGAGAGCTGGGGGAGGCGGGGACCGACATCCAGTATGAGTATCAGGTCCGTTACGGGGACGCCACCGTCTGGGAGCATATCAACATCATCTGCCTGGAGCGGAAGGAGGGCAGGGCCTGTAAAGTGCTGGTCCTCCGGCAGAATATCACCGGCCTGAAGGAGAAGGAGCTGAAGGCCAAGGCTGAGATCACCCTGGCCAGCCGCAAGGAGCGGCAGTACCGCATTGCCATCACCTCCAGCGCCTTCTGCACCTTCGAGTTTAACCTGACCCAGGACCTGATTGAGCACGACGTGCTGAGCACGATAGACGGCCGCCAAGCCTCCCTGCTGGACAGCGTGGGGCTCCAAGCCCCCTGCCCCGCTTCGCTGTGCTTTGAGCGGTGGAAAACGCTGATTCTGGAGGAGTCGCTGGAGGAGTACAGCGCGGTGGTCAATCCGGAGTGGCTGAAACAGAACTTCGAGCGGGAGAACCCCGAGGTGACGGTGGACTACTGGGCCAGGGCCTCGGCCAGCCAGCAGATGTGCGTGCGCCAGTCCTTTGTGATGACCCAGGACGATGTGACCGGAGATATTATGGTGATGGTGGTGTCCAAGGACATCACCGCCCAGGTGCGCAAGCAGCGGGAGCAGACCCAGGCCCTCCAGGAGGCCCTGATGCAGGCCCAGCACGCCAACAGCGCCAAGACCACCTTCCTGTCCAATATGTCCCATGATATCCGCACCCCCATGAACGCGATTATCGGCTTTACCACCATCGCCGTGAGCCATATCGACAACAAGCAGCAGGTGCAGGACTGTTTGCAGAAGGTGCTCTCCTCCAGCAACCACCTGCTCAGCCTAATTAACGACATTCTGGACATGAGCCGCATCGAGAGCGGAAAGGTGCAGATTAATGAACAGGAGTGCAACATCTCGGAGTTGACCCACAATCTGGTCAACATCATCCAGCCCCAGGTGAAGGCCAAACAGCTGGAGCTGTTTATCGACACCTTCGACGTGGCCAACGAGGACGTAATTGCCGACGCCTTGAAGCTGAGCCAGGTCTTTGTCAACCTGCTGTCCAACGCGGTGAAATACACCCCGGCGGGGGGGACGGTGTCCTTCCGCATCCAGCAGCGGACCACCTTCCACCGGGGCTATGGGGATTATGTCTTCCTGGTGAAGGACAACGGCATTGGCATGTCCCAGGATTTTGTGCAGCACATCTTCGAGCCCTTTGAGCGGGAGGCCAGCACCACCAAGACGGGCATCCAGGGCACCGG
>JAAWNI010000238.1 GCA_022798855.1 Lawsonibacter sp.
CAGGGGGACGTTGTGGGCCTCGGCGTAGTCGATCTCCTCGTCCCGGCCCTTGATGTCCCACTCCCGCCAGGGGGCGATGATCTTCATCTCGGGGGCGAAGCGCTTGATGGCCAGCTCAAACCGGACCTGGTCGTTGCCCTTGCCGGTGCAGCCGTGGCAGATGGCGTCGGCCCCCTCGGCCTTGGCGATCTCCACCAGCCGCTTGGCGATGATGGGCCGGGCGAAGGCGGTGCCCAGCAGATAGTCCTCATACTTGGCCCCCATCATCATAGAGGGGATGATGACCTCGTCCACCATCTGGTCGGTGAGGTCCTCCACATAGAGCTTGGAGGCCCCCGTCTTGATGGCCTTCTCCTCCAGGCCGTCCAGCTCGGCGCCCTGGCCCACGTCGCCGGAGACGGCGATGATTTCCGGACCGCCGTAGTTCTCTTTCAGCCAGGGGATGATGATGGATGTATCCAAGCCGCCGGAATAGGCCAGCACTACTTTATTGACTTTTGCCATGGTTGTTTCCCTCCAAATATTCCAGAGCGGCTCGAATTTTGGCCGCTTCTGCGCTTTACAAAAGCCAGTGTACCACGCTTTTCTCCGGATTGCAAGTGGTTTTTTGCATGAGTATACATTTCATCCCCTGCATATTCCGTATATATTCCACAAAACTGTATAAAAGAGCCTGTATAATGAAACTTTATTCATTTTCGAGCGGCCAGCCGGCCGGACTCCAATTTATAAATTTTCTGTTAAAAAAGGCGCTCCTCCTATGGCAAATCCTTAATCTGCATGGTATAATATTTACGTTTTATTTATGCTTCCAGCGGCCGGCGGCGAAGGGCCGCGACTTAGGGCTTGTTTGAAATATGCCAATACGCCCAAGCGGCGGTCCTTTTTCAAACAGCTCCTAAAAAGAGCGTGTTCAGCACTCCTCTCCCCGCGGCAGGCTGCTGAACACGCTCCAAAACTGTGAAAGAAAGGGACGACCAACTTATGGATGAGATGCAAAGCTGTCTGGATGTACTGCGGAGAAACGACGTAGATGTAGACACCGCTGTGGACCGGCTTATGGGCAACGACAACATGTATCTGGAATTTATCAAGCGCCTGCCGGAGGAGCTGAACCTGGCCGCCATTCGAGAGGCCCTGGCCCAGGAGGACGCCAGCGCCTTCCATTTTTATCTCCACGGCCTGAAGGGCTTCGCCAGCAATCTGGGCATCACGGAGATTGCCGACACCGCCCAGGCGGGCCTGATTGAGTTCCGCGCCTCCCAATTCCGCAACATTACCAAACTGGAGGGGCTGCTGGAGGAGATCGAGGCCTCCGGCGAGAAGTTTGCCTCCGCGCTGGGCGAAATCAAAGAAATTGAAGACGCCAGTGATGGCACTGAATAAGGGGGGCCTCCGGTTATGCGAAATACCCTGCTGATTATTGACGATTCCGAGCTGGATCGCGCGATTTTTAACGAGATATTCAAAAAAGAATACCAGGTCCTCCGCGCCGCCACCGCTTCGGAGGGGCTTGACATGGTGCGGAACAATGTTCTGCGCCTTGCCGTTGTGGTGCTGGACATCTGCCTCCAGCGGGGCAGCAGCGGCTTCTCTGTGATGGAGCGCATCCACAACCTGGAGGGCTGCGCCAACCTCCCGGTCATCCTCCTCACCGCCGAGCCGGAGCCCCAGTGGGTCTACCGGGGCGTGGAGATGGGTGCGGTCGACTTCCTGGCCAAGCCCCTGGCCCCCCTGCCCACCCAGAACCGGATCAAGGCCATTATTGAGGAAGCCTGGGGCTCTGAGGAGGAGCAGGACGCCGAGGCCCCGGCGGGGAAGATCTCCCTGGCCCAGGCCGAGCTGATCTCCACCCGTTGGCAGAAAAAGTTCCTCAGCTTCTGCCACAACCACGATGACACCTTTTCCAGCTATATCCAGCGGCTGCGCATCATTACCAGCGCCCTGTCCAATACCTACAGCGAGCTCTTCCCCGAGTCCGGCCTGACCCCCTACGACGCCAAGCTGATCAGCATGGCCGCCGGCTTCTCTGAGATCGGCCAGCTGGGCCTGCCGGACGAGGTCGTCTGGGCCGGGCCGGACCAGCCTGAGCCGGGCCGCTCCCAGTTCTTCCAGCACACCCAGCTGGGCGGCGACTTCTTCAAGGACGCCCCCCACGACTGGGAGCCCCTGACCACCTACTGCTCCGAGGTGGCCATGTACCACCACAAGAATTACGACGGCACCGGATACCCCCCCAAGCTGTCCCGGGACGAGATCCCCCTGTCCGCCCAGCTGGTCCACACCGCCATGCTGTGCAGCGACCTGGCCGACCGCTACGAGAAGGAGCCCGACGTGTTCAAGATGGTCTACCGGGCCCTCTCCCTCCGGGTGGGGCACGCCCTCTCCCCCAATATGCTGAAAGCTATGGACGCTTCCAGAAAATCGTTGGAGAACGTGTTCCGCACCATGCACCTGAACAGGCGGCCCAAGCCCGAGGACGGCAAGCCCCGGGTCCGCGACGCCGTCTCCCCCCGCGAGGACGCCAAAGCTGAACCCAAGTCCGACCCCAAGGGCAGCAAAATCGTGGAAAACTTCTTCCGCCCCCGGCGCGGCCGGGATTGAGCGGCCAAAAAGCCCGCCCCATCAGGGGCGGGCTTTTTCTTAGAACCGGTATTCATAAGCGAAAATGCCGGGTGAACGAGAGATTTTGCCGCCCAGCAAGGCAAAAAATCGCAGGAATCCTTTGTGGATTTCAAGA
>JAAWNI010000239.1 GCA_022798855.1 Lawsonibacter sp.
GTCGCGTATACCTTTTTCGCCTTGCCCTCATAGAGCAGCTTTTGTTTTTCCATAACACACCTCCATATGTTTATTGTCAAGCGGATGCGGCGAGAATTATACCCCGCTCTCCCCATAGTTGGCCAGCACCCGGGCGGAGGGGTCGTCCACGTCGCAGCCCGCCCAGGACCGGTTGGGCATCCAGAAATCCGCCACCATGCCGCTCTGGCCGGGATAATACTTCTCGAAAATCTCCCGGTAGAGCAGGGACTCCTTGGTAAAGGGCCGGGCGCGGTCATACTTCTGCCGCAGCCGTTCAAACTCCCCGTCGGTGTACCGGCCCTCGGCATACTCCTTCAGGTCGTCCACCAGGGAGTGGCCCACCGCGTCGGAGAAGGCTGCCTTCTCCCGCCACAGGATGCTCTCGGGCAACCAGCCCCCCTCAAAGGCCCTGCGCAGGAGATATTTGCCCTTGCCGTAGGTGTTCACTTTCTTTGCCGGGTCGATAGCCATCACATATTTTACAAAATCCAGGTCGCCGAAGGGCACCCGGGCCTCCAGGGAGTTGACTGAGATGCACCGGTCGGCCCGGAGGACATCATACATATGCAGCTCCCGCAGCCGCTTCTCCGCCTCCTCCTGGAAGGCCCGGGGCGAGGGGGCGAAGTCGGTGTATTTGTAGCCAAAGAGCTCGTCGGAGATTTCCCCGGTGAGAAGCACCCGGATATCCGTCCGCTCATGGATGGCTTTACACAGCAGGTACATGCCCATGCTGGCCCGGATTGTGGTGATGTCGTAGGTGCCCAGCAATTCGATGACCGTCTCCAGACTGGACAGCACGTCTTCTTTGGTGATGATAACCTCGGTGTGGCCGCTGCCGATGTAATCCGCCACCTGCCTGGCGTATTTCAGGTCAATGGCGTCGGTATCCATGCCGATGGCGAAGGTTTGGATGGGCGTTTTGCTCCGGCGGGCGGCAATGGCGCACACCAGGGAGGAGTCCAGCCCACCGGACAGCAAAAAGCCTACCTTGGCGTCGGCCACCAGCCGCTTTTCCACCCCGGCGATCAGCTTCTCCCGGATGTTTCCGCAAACCTCCTCCAGCCCGTCATGGCAGAAGCGGTCCACCCTGGCAATATCGTGATAACATACAAACCTGCCGTCCTTGTAGTAGTGCCCAGGTGGAAAGGGCATAATCTTGTCCGTCAGACCCAGCAGGTTTTTGGGCTCACTGGCAAAAATGATGGTCCCGGCGCTGTCATAGCCGTAGTACAGGGGCCGGATGCCGATGGGGTCCCGGGCGGCGATGAACTCCCCCGTCCGCCCGTCGCAGAGGATGCAGGCAAACTCCGCGTCCAGCATGGCAAACAAATCTGTCCCATACTCCCGGTAGAGGGGGAGGAGAATCTCGCAGTCGGAGCCGCTGCGGAAGACGTACCCCTTTTCCTCCAGCTCCCGTTTCATTGTTTCAAAGCCGTATATCTCGCCGTTGCAGACGGCCCAGCTGCCCTCCAGCTCGAAAGGCTGCATCCCCTCGGGGGTCAGGCCCATGATAGCCAGGCGGTGAAAGCCCAGCAGGCCGTTTCCTGCCTGGATTATCCGGCTGTCGTCGGGTCCCCGGCCTTTGGTACGGTCAAATCCCCGCTGAAACGCTCCTAAATCGGCCACGGGGCCGCAATATCCGATGATAGAACACATAATGTCTCCTCCATGTTCTGTAGGGGCGGCCTGTGGCCGCCCGCAATCACGTGTGTAGGGGCGGACATTGTCCGCCCGCGGGCGCGCAATGCGCGCCCCTACAGGCGGGAATCACCTCACCCCAAACAGCAGATCGCCGTAGGTGGGGAAGGGCCAGTGTTTCCTCGGGGTGAGTGTCTCGGCCTGGTCGCAGGGCAGGCGCAGCCGGCCCATTTGGGGCAGCACCGTGTCCCGAATCATCTCCGATTCCGCCCTGATATCTCCGGCGGCGGCCAGGGCCAGCACCGCCTCCTCCAGCGCGCCGGCCTCCCGGTATATTTCGTCGGTGAGGGCGGACAGCTTTTTCACCAGCTCCGTCTCACAGCCGCAGGGACAGTCGGGAACCAGCTCCCGCTTGGCGGCGGCGGTTTTCGCCGTGTCCAGGGCAAAGGCCTGGACGGCGGGGATAATCTCAGTGCGGGCCATGTCCACCATGGTGTTGGCCTCAATGAGGATGGTCTTGCAGTAGTTCTCCAGCGTCACCTCATACCGGGAAACCAGCTCCGCCTTGGTGAGCACCCCGTGGGAGGTGAGCAGGGCCACATTCTTCCTGTCCAGCAGGTGGGGCACGCAGTCGGGCGTGGCGGGGTAGTTCAGCAGCCCCCGCTTCTCCACCGCTTCCTTGATCCAGGCGCCGTCGTAGCCGTTGCCGTTGAAGATGATCCGCTTGTGGTCCTGGATGGTCTTGCGGATCATGTCCTGGAGGGCGCTTTGAAAATCCTGCGCCCCCTCCAGTTGGTCGGCGTAGACGCGCAGACTTTCGGCCACGGCGGTGTTGAGCATGATGTTGGCGCAGGCGATGGAGTCGGACGAGCCCACCATGCGGAACTCAAACTTGTTGCCCGTGAAGGCAAAAGGGGAGGTGCGGTTGCGGTCGGTGGCGTCCCGGCGGAACTTGGGCAGAACGTCCACCCCCAGCCGGACCTTGCCGGTGTCGATGCTGGTGTAGGGGGCGTCGTGCTCGATGCAGCCCAGAATGGCGGCCAGCTCGTC
>JAAWNI010000240.1 GCA_022798855.1 Lawsonibacter sp.
TGAGCAGGCCCTGCTGATCTCCCTGAAAATGTTCGAGACGTTGAAGTAAAGCAAACAGACCGCGCCCCCGCCCCCTTGTTAAAGGGGGCGGGGGATTCCATTTACAGGAAATCTGTAGGGCGCGACGACCCGGCGCGCCGTTCTCTGGCGGCGGGGGGATTCCGTTTACAGGAAGTCTTTTTTAAAACAGAATCCCCCAGTCACCGCCTACGGCGGTGCCAGCCCCCTTTAGCAAGGGGGCCTCTGGAGGAAGACCGGGGCCTTCGAGCACCCAAAGCCCCCCTTGCCAAAGGGGGGTGCCCCGGAGGGGCGGGGGGATTCCGCAGCCCGAACGGCTCAAAGTAAAGAGCCTTAAAGGACGAGAACATATTTTTCCACAAGCTGAGGGCCCGCCTTTTCCGGCGGGCCCTCTAATATTTATACCAGAATGAAATTTTCCGCCCGGCGGGTGTAGTTCTCCTCCAGCATGGCCACGTGGGAGAGAAAGTCCGGGTCCTCGAAAAACTTAGCGTGCCGGGTGCACTTGCGCACGCAGGCCTGGCATTTGATGCACAGCCCCACCGCTTCCATAGTTTTGGGGTCGATGCTGCCCATGGGGCAGGCCCGGGCGCAGGCCCCGCACTGGCAGCACTTGGACCAGTCGGTGAGGGGCTTGGCCTTGAGGAATTTTGCGGGGGTTTTGTCAGTTTTCAGGGGGGTGTAGTAGGGGCCGATCTCCCCCCGGTCCATCTCCAGCGGGGGGAGGGCGCTTCCGGACAGCTTCTCCGCGATTTTGGCGGCAAAGCCCTCCATCTGGGCCAGGTCATCGCCGTCGGGCCGGCCCCCGCCCACCTGGTTGGAAAAGGCGTGGCGTCCGGCGAAGGCCGCCCCCCCGGCGGGCTGGAAGCCGTTGCCCTCCAGCAGGAGGACCAGCTCCCGCAGGGCCTCGTCGTAATTCCGGTTGCCGAACACGCAGACAGGGACGGCGGGAGTGCGGTCCCCGAAGATTTTGGCCTTGTACTCGGGCATCAGCTTGTTGGGCAGGCGGCCGGCGTACACCGGGGAAGCCATCACCAGCAGGTCCTGGGGCCCGAAGTGGAATTCGGCTTCCCGCTCAGAGGGCTTGGTGAAGGAGGTGTATTCCGGCTCCAGGCCCAGCCTTTGGCCCAGCGCCCCGGCCACGGCGCGGAGAATTTTTTCGGTCCCGCCGGTGGGGCTGAAATACAGCGCGCGGATCGTTTTGATTTCCATGGTCATTCCTCCTGGACAGCTCAAATATTTTTGGCGGCTACCGGCGCACCCACTTGCCGAAGAAGGTCTTTTTGTATTTCAAAAGCTCCTCCTGGGCGGGGGCGTAGCCGGGGGCCTTCTGGAGGTACTCCACTCCCTTTTTGATGTTCTCCGGGACCCCCAGGCCCTGGGTGTAGATGACGCCCAGGCCGTAGTTTTTCATGTCCAGGAAGCCGGTGGCATCCTGGAGGAGCTGGAGGGCCCGCTGGGGGTCCTTCTGGCAGCCGTAGCCGAAGAGGTAGCACAGGCCCAGCATGGAGCTGCCCCAGTTGCTCCCCAGGGTGTGGGCCCGCTGGAAGAGCTGGACGGCCCGGGCGTAGTCCTGGGGGATGCCGTCTTCGCCCAGGAAGAGCAGCCGGGCGGAGCGGTTGGCGCAGCCCACCTGGTCCGGGTCCTGGAGCCCCAGCTCGTAGCACTTCATCGCCCGCTGGCAGTCCTTCTCCCCCATCTTCCCCAGCTCATAGGCGTACCCCACATAGAACCAGCTGGAGAGCTGGCCCTGCTTGGCGGCGGCGAAATACAGGTCGATGACCCGCTGGGACAGGTCCTCCTCCTCTTTGAGCAGGGCCGCGTACCGCTCCTGCCAGTCGGGGTAGCCCTTCTCCGCCCCCAGCCGGGCGAGGGCCCGGGCTTTGGCCTTGTCCGGCTCAAAGGCGCCGTCGTCCCCGTCGTTGTACAGGTTGTACAGGTTCCGGCCGGCAAAGCCCATGCCCCCCTGGAAGGCCTTCTCAAACCAGGGGACGCATTTCAGCTCGCTCTCCCGCAGCCACTGGCCGAAGGCCTCCTTGCTGGGGAAGTCCTCCGGGCCTTTGCCCTCGATGCGGACGATATCCAGCCAGAAATAGGTGTTGCCGATCATGTTCATGGCGAAGAGGCAGCCCGCTTCCGCCTTCTCCAGGACGGCGTTCCATGCGTCCTTGAGGGTGGGGTAGTGGGCCTTCATGGCCTCCTCCATCTCCGGGGTGAACATGCCGCACCGCATGGACCCCAGCACCCCCATAGCGCTGCCCTTCACGATGCTCTGGCGGATCAGCTGCTCGGTGACGCCGTCGTCCGCCTGGAAGGGGTGGTAGTCCCAGCTGTACAGGGGCCCGGAGGTGCACCGGGACAGGATGTAGGCCGCGTCGCCGTCTCCGGCGTTGGCGGCGTCGGCCAGGGGCTGGACGGCCGCCGCCGCCCGCTCCCGGTCGTAGCTGTAGTAGATGGCCTCCAGGGCGTTGTCTACCGCGTCGCTGAAATACTTGCCCATTGAAATCCGCTCCTTTTCTATATTCTGGATTTTTTTCCGGGGTTTGCTTGAAAAATGCCAAAACGCCCAAACGGACTCTTAGAGCCTGTTTATAGCAATCATCAGAATTGCTGGCAAATGTAGGGCGGGACGACCTCGGCCCGCCGTCCTGCCGCAAACGGCGCGCCGGGTCGTCGCGCCCTACGGA
>JAAWNI010000241.1 GCA_022798855.1 Lawsonibacter sp.
CCGGCTGGTCAACCTGGCCGGGGGCAACGGCCACCCCGCCGAGATTATGGACATGTCCTTCGCCGTCCAGGCCCTGTCCCTGGAGTGGCTGGCCAAGCATAGGGAGGGGCTGGAGAAAAAGGTGTACCTCGTCCCCGACGAGATCGACGACCAGATCGCCCGGGTGAAGCTGGCCGCCATGGGCCTGGCCATCGACACCCTCACCGAGGAGCAGAAGGCCTATCTGGCCGGCTGGGAAGCGTGACCGTGCAGGGGCGGATATCATCCGCCCGAAGAATTTTTGAGGAGACGTGTAGGGGCAGCCTGTGGCCGCCCCAACGGGTAGAAAGAGGAAACCATGCACAACGAACTGACCAAAATCGACCTGCAAAAAATGCGGGAGGAGCTGAATTACCGCCGCACCACCCTCCGGCCCCAGCTGCTGGAGGAGGTCAAGGTGGCCCGGAGCTTCGGCGACCTGAGCGAGAATTTTGAGTATAAGGCCGCCAAGCAGGAGAAAAACAAAAACGAGAGCCGTATCCGCTATCTGGAAAACATGATCAAAACCGCCCGGGTCATCGAGGACCACTCCGCCGCCGACACGGTGGGCCTTTACGACAAGGTGACCATCTGGCTGGAGGAGGACGAGGAGGAGGAGACTTGGCAGGTGGTCACCACCGTGCGCCAGGATGTCTCCCACGGCCTGATCAGCAAGGAGAGCCCTATGGGCTCCGCCTTGATGGGGAAAAAGGCGGGGGACCGTATCTGCGTCCAGGTCAATAAGAGCTTCCACTACTACGCCGTGGTCCGCTCCATTGAAAAGGGGCAGGATGACGGCTCCGCCGAGCTGAACCGGTTCTGATTCCGCAAAAGCCAGCCTCTAATAATCCTTCGTTCCCCGTCCCCTGGCTGTAAAGCAAAATAGCTTTATACTGACGCCACCGCTTCCGCCACCCGGATTCCGTCCACGGCGGCGGATACAATCCCCCCGGCGTAGCCCGCCCCCTCGCCGCAGGGGTAGAGCCCCCGCAGGGCGGACTGGCATCCCTCATCCCGGAGCAGGCGCACCGGGGAGGAGGACCGGGTTTCCACGCCGGTCAGCACCGCGTCAGGGGCGGCAAAGCCGTGGAGCTTTCGGTCCAGCAGGGGCAGGGCCTGGGCCAGGGCGCCGGTGACATAATCGGGCAGACAGGGCCGCAGATCCGTCCAGGCCACGCCGGGGCGGTAGGTGGGCTGGATGGCTCCGGCCCCCTGGGAGGGGCGGTTCCGGAGGAAGTCCTCCACCCGCTGGGCGGGCGCCTTGAACCCGCCGCCCCCCAACCGGAAAGCCGCCCGCTCCCAGGCCTCCTGGAAGCGGACCCCCGCCAGCGGGCCGGGCCCAGGGAAGTCCTCCGGGCCTACGCCCACCAGAAGCCCGCCGTTGATGTTCTCCCCGTCCCTGGCCCGATGGCTCATGCCATTGGTGGCCACGCCCCCCGCTTCCGATGCGGCGGCCACCACCTGCCCCCCCGGGCAGACGCAGAAGGTGAAGGCGGACCGGCCGCTGGGCAGATGGCAGGCCAGCTTGTAGTCGGAGGGGGGCAGCTTGTCCCAGGCGGGGCCGTACTGCTGAAGGCTGATATCCCGCTGCCGGTGCTCGATCCGCAGGCCGACAGCGAATTTTTTTGGCTCCATGGGGACGCCGGCGGCTTGGAGCATGGAAAAGGTGTCCCGGGCGGAGTGGCCGGGGGCCAGAATCAGGGCGTCGGTGGACAGGAGGCAACGCCCCTGTGGGGACTCCACCTCTACCCCAGCCAGAGCGCCGCCGGAGACAGCCAGCCCGGTGAGCTTGTGCCCAAAGCGGACGGCGCAGCCCAGGGCAATCAGCTCCCTCCGGATATTCCGCACCACCTCCCGGAGGATGTCGGTGCCGATGTGGGGCCTGTGCGAGTACTTCACGTCGGCGGGAGCCCCCGCTTCCACCAGGGCGTCCAGCACGGCGGAGATGCGGGGGTCGTGGGTGCCGGTGGTCAGCTTGCCGTCGGAGAAGGCCCCCGCCCCTCCCTCGCCGAACTGGACGTTGGAGCCCTCGTCCAGCGCCCCGGTGGCCCAGAAGTCCCCCACGTCCAGGGTGCGCCGGTCAATGTCCTGCCCCCGCTCCAGAATGGTGCAGGGCAGGCCGCTGCGGGCCAGGAACAGCGCGGCGAACAGCCCCGCCGGCCCCATCCCCACCACCACCGGGGTGAGCGTGGATTTCCGTTCCACCTTCGGGAACACGTAGGGGGTTCGCTCCGTCAGGGTGATGTTCCGCCCCGGCGCGCCTCTCACCACAGCCCCCTCGTTGGGCATGGCGGTTTCCACTGTGTAGACATAGTGGACGCCGTCTTTTTTTCTGGCGTCGATGGACTGCCGGATGATCTCCAGCTCCCCCAGCGCCCCAGGCCGCACCCCCAGCGCCTGAGCCGCCCGCCGGCGCAGCAGGTCCATATCCCCGCCGATGGGCAGGGGTAAATTTCCAATTCGTATCATGTCCATCCGCTCCCCAGCTCAGGCGCGGCCTGAGCTTTTTTATAGCATTATACCAAGAGAACATTTGTCAAGGGGGGATTTCACCCAAAAGATGAAATCCCCTATAAATTCCGATTTGTCGATTTGTCATGAGTCAAGCATACCACCAATACTGGCAACTTTCAACCCTCATTTATAGGCACTGGTAGTAGTGGCAAGCAATGCACCGGT
>JAAWNI010000242.1 GCA_022798855.1 Lawsonibacter sp.
ATCTTGAAATCCACAAAGGATTCCTGTGATTTTTTGCCTTGCAGGGCGGCAAAATTCCTCGTCCATCCAGCATTTTCGATTATGAATACAGGTTCTAATTGGAAAAGGAGGAAAACTTTATGATATTTGAGCTGAAAAAAGGAAACCTTCGGGCCACAGCCCAAACCAGGGGCGGAGAGTTGGCCTCCCTCCGGGACGGGGGCGGCCGGGAGTATATCTGGGAGGGGGACCCGGCTTTTTGGCCGGGGCAAAACCCCATCCTGTTCCCCATTGTGGGGTCTTTGCTGAACGGTAAAATCCAGATTAACGGAACAACCTATGAGATGGGCCGCCACGGCTTCGCCCGGGGGATGGAGTTTGCCCCCGTGGAGCAGGGGGAGGACTTCGTTGCCCTGGAGCTGCGGGAGACGGAGGAGACTTTGGCCTGCTACCCCTTCCCCTTCTCCCTCCGGGTAACCCACCGGCTGCTGGAGGACGGCTTCTCCACCACCTTTTCCGTCCAAAACACCGGCGGCTCCCCCATGCCCTTCTGCATCGGGGGCCACACCGCCATCCGCATCCCGGAGGGGGAGCGGTTTGAGGACTTCCACCTCCTCTTCGACCAGGCGGAGACGGCGGACAGCCACCTGCTCAGCCCCCAGGGCATCATCCTCCACGACGGGAGGAAGACCATGCTGGACGGGACCGGAACGCTGGCCCTGGATTACCAGGACTTCGCCCAGATGGACACCCTTATTTTCAGCATGCTCCGCTCCGGAAATGTGTCGCTGGTCCACCGGGAGACAGGCCGGGGTGTGCGGCTGGACTTTCATGAGTTCCCCATGGTGGCCTTCTGGACCAAGCCCGGCGCCCCCTTCCTGTGCATGGAGCCCTGGCTGGGCTGCGCCGCCTGGGACAACGAGAGCGGCCGGTTTGAGGATAAGCTCTTCTGCGCCATCCTCCAGCCGGGGGAGGTCAAGGAGCTGGCTTACACGTTCTACCTGGAGTAGGAGGGGGTATGCTGGAGCTTTTTCCAAAAATCCCGGCTATGGCGCTGGGGACGGAAGCGGTTCGCGCCTATGACAGGCGGAAGGGCCACCATTACCTCTGGTTGGGCAGCTTGGACGGGGAGCCCCTTCTCTGGCGGGTGCTGTCCAAGGAGGGGAATCAGGCCGGCTATCAGGACAGTGAAGGAAAGGCTTTCTCCGGAAAACCGCTGTTCCTGCTGTCCGAGTACCTGCTGGGGACCTACTTCCCTACGGGGGACATACGGCGGAATTTCTATGTCTACTTCAACCGGAACCCAGAGCCCGGCTGGGACCTGGACCGGCCCTCCTCGGTCTGGCAGGCCAGCGATGGCCGGACGTGGTGCGGGCAGTTTGCCCAGGCCTGCCTGGGGCCGGAGGAGCGGGCGGCTGTGCTGTCCACCTTCAAGAGCGACCGGGAGTACTGGTCAAAGCGGGACGCCTACAATCCGTCTCTGCCGCCCTTCCCGGCGGCCCTGGATATCCTGAACGGCGACCAGGCCTTTTTCCTCTCGGCGGAGGAGGCGGAGATGGAGGAGTATGGCTTCCCCCACAGGAGGAGCTATACAGCGGAGTCAGAGTGGTGGACCCGGACCTATGAAGGCCAGGTGAGCTGCAGCGGCTCCCACAGCCCGGAAGTCTCCATCGTACTGACCCGCTTTGGCGGGCTGCTCCGGTCCCCGGCCAGCCCCAATATGAAGTTCTTCGCCCGGCCCGCGCTGAACCTGGACACCAGCCGGGTGCTGTTTTCCTCCCTGGAACAGGCAAAGCGCCGGACAGCCCCCCAGGGCGCGGCCAGCCTTATGCCTGTCCCAAGGGTCAAGAGACGCAAAGGCCAGACCTGGAAGCTGACCCTATGGGACCGGAGCCGGGACGGGTTTTCCCTGGGCCAGGCCCGGTGGGAGGGGGACGCGCTGGTCATCCCCTACCAGAACGCGGCGGCCTATGGCCCGTCTTCAGCCCCTAACGAGCGGATATCCGCCCTGATTACCGGCAGCGGAGCGGCGGTGAAATACTATGGAAACATCGCCCTGCCCCTGTCCCCCGAGGGAGAAGCCCGGGTGCGCCTGCCCAAATGGAGCCGAGACGACCGGTTGTTCGTGTTCAGCGAACAGCACAACGATGGGGGAAGAACAGATTACGCCAGTCCTATGCGGGAGGTGGCGGCCCCCTGAGCGGGACAAAAGAACCGGGCTTTTGGGAATTTTTTTCGGCTTGCCGGACATACTAAGGCCATCCAAAACAAGGAGGTCGATCCAATGAGCAAGCAGAAAAACCAGAAGGCCCGCGATCCCCGCGCCGGCCGGGACATGCGGGGCTCCGCCCCCATCGCCGGCCAGAACCGCACCGACACCTCCACCAACGCCCAGGACCCCATGGCCGACCGGCTGGAGATGCGGATGAAGCGGGAAGGACACGACATGTAAAATTGCCCGGGACAGTCTCCGCTGTCCCGGGCTTCTTCATAGAAATTTCACAGAAAGTTCCAAGTCTGGTGAAGATTGACGGGGCGCCGTGTGGTAGTATAGGGGCAGATCAAGGAACCGATCTGATTTCCCCCCGGGGCGGCAGACGCGGCCCCACGGTCCGGCAACCCGCGCGAAATACCGGACATATTTGGTCCTAGCTGCCAAGACCTTCCGGCGTGAGGTACACGCCCTACTGCCGCCCCGC
>JAAWNI010000243.1 GCA_022798855.1 Lawsonibacter sp.
CTCCTGCCGGTCCATATAGGATTTGTATTGTTTCATGGTAACTCTCCTTGTTGCATCATATTCAGGTTTTGCACCCAAGGCCCCCTTGCCAAAGGGGGCTGGCACGGCGAAGCCGTGACTGGGGGATTCCTTTTTCAGAAAACCTTTCGCTTTGACGGAATCCCTCCACCACCGGGCTGACGCCCGGCGGCCCCCTCCCTTTGACAAGGGAGGGACTATGCCTCCAGCAGCTTCCTCAGCTTCTCCCTGGCCCGGGACAGCCGGGAGCGGACGGTTCCGGGGCGCTGGCCCAGCATTTGGGCGATCTCCCCGGTGGAGTACCCCTCGTAGTAGTGCAGGTGTATCACCGCCCGGTCCTCCGGCGGGAGGGAAAACAGCTCCTCCAGCTCTTCCCGCTCCTCGGGGCCGGGGGCGGGGAGGGTGTCCGGGAGGGGCCCCACCCGCCGCCAGGCCAGGCGCAGCCGGCTCTTGCAGCCGTTCACCAGCACCCGCGCCAGCCACGCGGAGGGGTTTTCCAGGTCCACCGGGGCCTTTTCCAGATAGCGGAGAAACGCGTCCTGGACGGCGTCCTCCGCCTCCTGCTGGCAGCCCAGAATGGCCAGGGCCGTCCGGTACAGGCGGTTTTCGTTCTGTGTGACCAGCTCCTCCCAATCCACCGGCCGGTTGGATGTTGGGGGCATCATGACCACCTCCTCTCACCCATATAGACGTTTCAGCGGGCGGTTTTGCTGCGGGCATCCGAAAAAAATCATAAAGGCACACCGCCAGCGTTCCGGGAACCGCTTGGCGGTGTGCCTGTTGTCTGTTTTTACGCCGGGTTACTCCACCTCAATGGCGGGGACGACCTGGGCGCACCGGGGGCACAGGGTGGGGTGCTTGCTGTTGGAGCCCACGGTGGGCAGGACCTTCCAGCACCGCTCGCACTTCTGGCCCTGGGCAGGCTCCACGTCCACTTTCAGGATGTTCATATCGCTCTTTTGGACCTCCGCCTGGGAGACGATGAGGATATCGGCCAGGGTATCTGCGTCCATCCCGTCCAGAGCGGTCTCGAACGTGGGCACGGTGAGGACGATCTTTGCCTCCAGGCTCTTGCCGATCTTCTTCTCGTTCCGGGCGGTCTCCAGGGCCTGGTTGACCACATCCCGCAGCTTGATGACCTTGTTCCACCGCTCCATAGCCGCCTCGTCCAGGGCGTACTGGGCAAAGGGCTGGTCCATCTCGTTGAGGAGCACATTCCGGCCGTCGTCGCCCTCACGGTGGGGCATAGCCAGCCAGATCTCGTCGCAGGTGAAGGCCAGGATGGGGGCAAAGAGCTTGGTGATGGTGTCCAGGATGAGCCACAGGGCGGTCTGGGCGGAGCGGCGGAGAAGGCCGTCCTTCTCCTCGCAGTAGAGCCGGTCCTTGATGATGTCCAGATAGAAGGAGGACAGCTCCACCACGCAGAAGTCGTTGATGGCGTGGCTGACCACATGGTACTCGAAGTTGTCATAGGCGGCGAAGCACTTCTCAATGAGCCTGTTCAGCTTGGTGGCCGCCCACCGGTCCAGCTCCACCATCTCCTCCGGCTTGACCAGGCTGTTGGGGTCGAAGCCGTCCAGGTTGCCCAGGCAGTACCGGGCGGTGTTGCGGAATTTCAGGTAGTTCTGGGACAGCTGCTTGAAGATGTTGTCGGAACAGCGCACGTCCACATGGTAGTCGGCGGAGCCGGCCCACAGGCGGATCAGGTCCGCGCCGTACTTCTTAAAGATGTCGGCGGGGTCCACGCCGTTGCCCAGGGATTTGTGCATGGCCTTGCCCTCGCCGTCCACGGTCCAGCCGTGGGTGACGCACTCCTTGAAGGGAGCCCCCTTGCCCAGGGCGCCCACGGCGGTGAGCAGGCTGGACTGGAACCACCCCCGGTACTGGTCCAGGCCCTCCATATAGACGGTGGCGGGCCAGAAGCCCTGGTCCTTCTGCATAGACGCGAAGTGGGTGGAGCCGGAGTCGAACCAGCCGTCCAGGGTGTCCTCCTCCTTAGTGAAGCCGGACTTGCTCCCGCAGTGGGGGCAGGTGAAGCCCTCGGGGAGGATGTCCTCCGCCGCCATCTCATACCAGGCGTTGGAGCCCTTCTCCCCGAACAGGGCGGACACGGCGGAGATGGCCTCATCGGTGCAGATGGGCTTGCCGCAGTCCCCGCAGTAGAACACCGGAATGGGCAGGCCCCACCGGCGCTGGCGGCTGATGCACCAGTCGGCCCGCTCCTGGATCATGGACTTCATCCGGTCGATGCCCCAGCCGGGCACCCAGCGCACATCCTCGCAGGCGGCCACGGCGGCGTCCTTGAAGGACTCCACGGAGCAGAACCACTGGGGCGTGGCCCGGAAGATGATGGGCTTTTTGCACCGCCAGCAGTGGGGGTAGGAGTGGACAATGTCCTCGCTGGCGAACAGGGCCCCGCTCTCTTTCATGTCTGCCAGGATGACCGGGTTGGACTCCTCGGTCTTCATCCCAGCGTACTTGCCGGCGTAGTCGGTGTGGCGGCCCCGGTCGTCCACGGGCACCACCATGTCGATCTTGTACCGCTTGCAGGTCTCGTAGTCGTCCGCGCCGAAGCCGGGGGCGGTGTGGACGCAGCCGGTGCCGCTGTCCATGGTGACGTACTCGGCGGTGCACAGC
>JAAWNI010000244.1 GCA_022798855.1 Lawsonibacter sp.
AAATCACAGGAATCCTTTGTGGATTTCAAGATTTTTTAACGCCGCAAGGCGGCAAAAGGCCCATCCAGACGGTCGTTTGAGATTGTGAATACAGGTTCTAAGACGGCGCGCCGAGGTCGTCGCGCCCTACGATATTTCCAGGGCCCGGTGGAGACATCGGGCCGTTTGCTTTTCAACAGAGGAGAGAATGATTTGCTGACCTTTACCACCCTTGCCAGCGGCTCGCTGGGCAACGCCGCGCTGGTTTCCTGCGGTGGCACCCACATCCTGCTGGACGCCGGCATCTCCGCCAAGCGCATCACCGCCGGCCTGGCGGAGTTGGGCGTGAAGCCCCACCAGCTGTCCGCCATCCTGCTCACCCACGAGCACAGCGACCACGTGTCCGGCCTGCGGGTGCTGTCCAAAAAGGCGGGGGCCCCCATCTACGCCACCCGCCCCACCCTGCGGGAGTGGTACAAGCGGAACCGGTGCGATGAGGTAAAGGACCTGTTCCGGCCCCAGGAAGCGGGAACCGGGGTGCAGATCGGCGCGCTGTGGGCGGAGTCCTTCCCCACCCCCCACGACGCGGCGGGCAGCGTGGGCTGGTCCATCGCCGGGGAGGGGGGCCGCGTCGTGCTGTGCACCGACCTGGGCTGTGCCACCGAGCCGGTCCGCAGGGCGGTGGCGGGCTGCGATCTGCTGGTGTGCGAGTCGAACCATGATGTGGACTGGGTCAAATCGGGGCCCTACCCCTACTACTTAAAGCAGCGCATCCTGGGGAACTGCGGCCACCTGTCTAACGAAGCGGGGGCGGAGCTGGCCGCCTTCGCGGTGGAGTCCGGGACGAAAACCGTGGTCCTGGCCCACCTGTCCCAAACCAACAACACCCCCGCCCGGGCCTATGACGCGGCGGCTTTGCGCCTGCTGGCCATGGGCTGCGACCTGGAGCGGGACGTCTCCCTGTCCGTCGCCCCCGCCGCCGGCCTGGGCCGGACATTCGTCCTGGGGAAGGGGGCGGTGGTGTGCTGAGCGTCTACCTCATCTGCGTGGGCAAGCTGAAGGAGAAATTCTACAAGGACGCCTGCGCCGAGTACAGCAAGCGGCTGTCCGCCTACTGCAAGCTGACGGTGGTGGAGCTCCCCGAGGCCAAGCTGCCGCCCCGGCCCTCCCAGAGCGAGATCGACGCCGCCCTGGAGAAGGAGGGGGAGGCCATCCGGGCCAAGATACCCCCCAGCGCCCGGGTCGCGGCCCTGTGCGTGGAGGGGCGCCTGCGCTCCAGTGAGGAGCTGCCCCGGATGTTCCCCGTTCCGGGGCGCAGCCTGGAGAAGCATATGGTCTTTCTCGTCGGCGGAAGCTATGGGCTCCACCCCTCCATCAAGGCGGAAGCCAGCCTACAGCTGTCCATGTCCCCCATGACCTTCCCCCACCACCTGGCCCGGGTCATGCTCCTGGAGCAGATATACCGGGCCTTCAAAATCCAGGAGGGTTCCAGCTACCACAAATGAAAGGGGCTGTATGGCCATGACGGAGCGCAAACAGGAAGAGATGGATCTGCCCGCCCTCTGCGGGCAGATCGGCTTGCCGGACGATGTAAAGGCCGCCGTGCTGGACTTCGCCGCCGGCTTCGACTTCGGCAAGGTGGAGGGCCTGCTGAGGGACTTCCGCCAGTATAGCAAAATGAAGGAGGCCCGAACCCGGCTTCAAGCGCTTTTGGAGCCGGATGAGGACCACCTTAAAATGCTGGCCTGTATGCTGAAAGGGTCGGCCGACGCCTATGGGTTTTACCGGGAGAAGGGCATTAGCGGCCAGATTTACCTGGACACCATGCGGTGCTACACCCGCTTTATGGCGGAGAGCCGGAAGTCCACCGGACGAATCTGCTTTGATCGGTCCTGGTGGACCTCCCGGCAGGTGGGGGGCCACCTGTTCCGCATCGGGCGGCTTGAGTATGAGATCGTGCCCGACGGGAAGGGGGCGGCGGTGGAGCTCCATATCCCCTCCGACGGTGACTTCTCCCCCCGGGAAGTGGACCGGTCGCTGGAGCTGGCAGAGGGCTTTTTCCGGGAGCACTACCCCGAGCTGGTCCGGGCGGAATACCGCTGCCACTCCTGGCTCCTGGACGGCCAGCTGGGCGGAATGCTGGACGAGGGCTCCAACATCCGCCATTTTCAGACACGTTTTGAAATCCTGGACCGGGGCGGCGTGGATGCCGAGTTCATCGAGTGGCTGTTCCAGACAAAATCCACGGACATTTCCGCCCTGCCCGAGGACACCTCCCTCCAGAGAAACGTGAAGCGGCACCTCCTCTCCGGCGGGCAGATCTACACCGCCTTTGGCAGGCTGGTCAAATAAAAACGGCCCCGCTTCCAAATGAAAACGGAGCCGCCCAGCGGTTCGTTATAGTAATCATCAGAATTGCTGGCAAATGTAGGGTGGGACGACCTCGGCCCGCCGTCCTGCCGCAGACGGCGCGCCGGGTCGTCGCGCCCTACGGAGCGCCTTTGTCAGCAATCCTGAATCCCGCTATAGTTTTTAGAACCTGTATTCATAATCGAAAATGCTGGATGGACAAGGAATTTTGCCGCCCTGCAAGGCAAAAAATCACAGGAATCCTTTGTGGATTTCAAGATTTT
>JAAWNI010000004.1 GCA_022798855.1 Lawsonibacter sp.
CCCAAGGGGGCCAGGGCATCCACCACCTCCTGGTACAGCTCAGGATCGATGTGGTCCTTTAGCGTGGTGCCGTCAGAGTAGACCTGCATGGCGGTGAACTCATCGATGCCCTCCTGGTTGTTGAAGTCCAGCTCGAAGGCGGCCAGCTCGGCGCTGGTGATGATGTCACGGAGCTGCTTGTGGAAGGGGTAGAGATTGCCCCGGTCGGTGTGGATGGAGCCCAGAAGATACAGGGTGTTCCCGTTGCCCTCCGCTTTCCACAGCAGGCCCAGGGAGCCGGCGTTCTGCTGGTCGTAGAGGGCCAGGATTAGCTGGTTGGCAAAGCAGGCGGCTTCCAGGAGGGTGCAGGGACGGTCCAGGGCCAGGCTGCCGCCGTCCCCTTTGACCACGCCCAAGCTGGACAAAAACTCCACCGGCCCGGCGTCAATGCCCTCGAAGGCGTAGGCCGCGGCTTCCTGATACAGCGCGTTGAGCACGCCGCCCCTTGTGGTGCCCACCACCAGGGAGCTGTTGATGTCGGAGTTGGCGGTCCCCAGCAGGGCCAGCTTGTCGGCCACCACTTTAGTCATTTTGTCCATCTGCTCCTGGGTAACGGTCTGGCTGTAGTCGGTGTAGATCTCGTCGCCGAACAGGCCCAGGGCGTAGCCGTCGGCCACCATGCCGGCAGCCCACTGGGGGATGGAAGCGGCCTGCTCCGGCTCGGCGGCCATGACGGGGCCGATGCTCCCCAGAAGGCCCAGGGCCAGCAGCAGGCTAAGTAGTCTTTTCATCGTGAATCATCCTTTCTTTCGGGCAGCGCCCAACTGTGCTATTTTATTGTAGCACGGAACGGGCTCAAGTCAAATTAAGAAACGGTTAAAATCCTCTCCGCCCGCCTACCAAAAGATAGCACTTTACAGTCCAAAAGTCAATCAAAAAATGCGGTAAATTTTCAATGCATTTTGTGGTATAGTTTAGGGGGGCAAATTTACACTATAATGTACTCAAAAAGAATGAGAAGTGAGTCATTATGGAAAAATTCATCATCACGCCCCGGGAGGACAAGACCGTCACCATGACCATCCGCATTGACCGGACCCTCCAAGAGCGGTACAACGACCTCTCCGCCCGGACCAACCGCTCCCGGAATGAGCTCATCGGCATGGCCCTGCAATACGCCCTGGACCATATGGAGCTGCGGGAGGACCGCTGACGCCTGAAAACACCGCTTCCTCATTTTACCACAGGGAAGGATGCACCACAACCGTTTGACCCGGGGCGGTTTTTCTTGTATAATAGACAAAAAAGAAAAAGCAAGGAGGACGACAATGGACAAGACAAATGAGAAATACGGGGTCTATCTCCAGATTTTGAAGGAGGAGCTGGTCCCCGCCATGGGGTGCACCGAGCCCATCGCCATCGCTTACGGCGCGGCCAAGGGCCGGGAGCTTCTGGGCGGCCTGCCCGACCAGGTCCTGGTAGAAGCCAGCGGCAACATCATTAAAAACGTGAAGAGCGTGGTGGTCCCCAACACCGGCGGGCTCCACGGCATCGAAGCCGCAGCAGCAGCAGGGGTGGTGGCCGGCCAGGCCGGCCTGATGCTGGAGGTCATCTCCCAGGTGACGGAGGAACAGCGGGCGGAGATGCGTACATATCTGGCGGAGCACCCCGTCCGGGTGGAGTTTCTGGACGGCGACCTGGTCTTCGACATCCACATTACCCTCCGCCGGGGGGAGCACACGGCCAAGGTCCGCATCGCCAACTACCACACCAACATCGTCTACCTGGAGCGGGACGGAGAGGTCCTCCTCAGCCTGCCCGTGGAAGCGGGGGACGAGAGCAGCCTCACCGACCGGTCGCTATTGACCATGGCCGATATCTACGATTTTGCCCAGACGGTGGAGGTGGACGACCTGCGGGAGGTCATCGGCCGTCAGATCGAGTTCAACACCGCCATCGCCCAGGAGGGCCTGGCCCACAGCTACGGGGCCTGCATCGGCCAGGTGATCCGGGACACCTCCCCCGCCGGAGGCCCTATCGCCAAGGCGAAGTCCGCCGCGGCCGCCGGGTCGGACGCCAGGATGGGCGGCTGTGAGCTGCCCGTCATTATCAACTCGGGCAGCGGCAACCAGGGCATCACCGCTTCGGTGCCGGTGATCGTCTATGCCCGAGAGGTCGGGGCCGGCGAGGAGCGGCTTTACCGGGCCCTGGCGCTGTCCAACCTGATCACCATTCACCAGAAGACCCGGATCGGCCGGCTGTCCGCCTACTGCGGCGCGGTGAGCGCCGGGGCCGCCGCCGGGGCGGGCATCGCCTACCTGGACGGCGGGGACTATGAGGTCATCACCCACACCGTGGTCAACGCCCTGGCCATCATCTCCGGCATGATCTGCGACGGGGCCAAGGCCTCCTGCGCCGGGAAAATCGCCGCCGCCATCGACGCCGGGGTCCTGGGATACCGGATGTATCAGAATGGCCGGCAGTTCTACGGCGGCGACGGGATTATCTCCCGGGGCATCGAAAATACCTTGGACAACGTGGGGCGCCTGGGGAAAATCGGCATGCGCTCCACCGATAAGGAGATTTTGCAGATCATGCTCCAATGCTGACCCTCCGGCTGATAAAAAAGGAATCCCCCAGTCACCGCCTGCGGCGGCGACAGCCCCCTTTAGCAAGGGGGCCTTTGGAGCAGGACCGGGGCCTTCAAGCGCCCAAAAGCCCCCCTTGTCAAAGGGGGGAGGGCCACGAAGTGGCGGGGGGATTCCATTTGCGGGAAATCTGTAGGGCGCGGCGGCCCCGGCGCGCCGTTCTTTGGCGGTAGGGGAATTCCGCACCCCAGAACCGCTCAAAGTAAAAGAATCCCCCAGTCAGCGGCTTATGCCGCTGCCAGCCCCCTTTAGCAAGGGGGCCTTTGGAGCAGGACTGGGACCTTCAAGCGCCCAAAAGCCCCCCTCTTGGAGGGGGCTGGCGCGGCGAAGCCGTGACGGGGGGAGAGAAACATTGTAAAAAACCCGCTGTGTTACTCCCTCAGCCACCGCCTGTGGCGGTGTCGGCTCCCTCTGTGAGGGAGCTGACGATAGAGAGTTTTTCGACAAACTGACAGACCGCCCCGTTGGGGGCGGTCTGTTTCGTTCACTTCAACGTCTCGAACATTTTCAGGGAGATGAGCAGGGCCTGCTCGATGCTGGCGCCGCCCTTGGGGCCGAAATTATTATCCCCAATGCCGGTGACAATCTCCTTGCTGTTCATAAAGGCCACAGCGTTCCGGGCCCAGCCAGAGATTTCCCCGTCGTCGCCGAAGGTGGTAGCTTCCACGGCGGGAATTTCGCCACCCAGTTTGGTGTAGACGCTGGCCAGCATCACGGCGGCCTGCTCCCGGTTGACCAGGGCGTCGGGGTCAAATTTGCCGCCGCCCACGCCGCTGACAAAGCCCAGGTCCGCCGCCTGGAGGATCACGGGGTCCTCGGTGTCGGTGAAGGGGTTCTCGGAGACGGCGGGGGCCTTTCCGCCGCTCATGGCCTCGTAGAGCTTGACAGAGACAGCGGCGAACTGCGCCCGGGTGATGTCCACCCGGTAGTCACTGCCCAGGCCCTCGGGAGCCAGCCCCGCCTCCACGGCCAGGGCCACCCGGTCCTTGGCCCAGCCGCTCACCTGATAGGCGGAGTCGCCGGGGTCAGCGGGGGCGGGGTCGGTGGGGTCCTCGGGTTTGCTGGCCGCCATAGGCTGATCGCCGGCAACTGTGAAAAATCCGATATATTCTTCCCGGCCTTCGTCCAAAATCCTGATAGACGTATAGGTAAGCGAATCAGTGAAGTAGGTCGAGTGCCAATTCAGTTCATCCAGAATATCCCAAGAGGAACCGGTTGCCCAGGGCTCTGTATCGGTGCCATCGGTGCCATCATCAATGCCAGTGCTGTCCTTCGCCGTCCAAACTCCGTTCTCCAGCGTCAACTGCCAGCTGTTTGTTCCGTATGAATAGCTTTGAATCGGCTTGCCATTGTTGGTTGCGGTGACCGCGTATTTCTCGACCTCCGGGGTGCGGTAGATATGGACAGTCTCGTCATACTCCTCGCCATAATCGTTAAAGTGGATGGTTACATCCTCCTCAAACAGAACGTCCGACAGGGTCACGCTGATCCCGCCGTCGGTGAGTGTGGCCGGGTTCGCCGCAAAGGCGGGGACAGTCAGGCCCAGGCACACCGCCAGGGCCAGCGCCAGGGATAAGGTCTTCTTTTTCATAAAATCCTTCCTCTCTTTAAAATGGTTGGGCCGCTCAGCGCTTCCACTATATCACAAAATCCGACGCTGCACAAGGAAAATTTTGGGCAAAATACACCATTCACGCCGCTGATGGGAAATTTTGCGGGGGCCGTCCGCAGGAACAGATATTACCCCTCGTCCTCCTTAAACACAAATTGGAAGCCCCCCAGCTTTGTTTTCTGGGATTTCCCGAAAAAGAACAGCTGGTATTGTTCATCGGAGAGATAGCGGTTGACGAGGGTCATTGTTCCGTCGACCATCCTCCATACCTCCCCCTCCTGGTAGAGGCCCGGCATGTGGGCGGCCATCCAGCTTCGCGCGTCCCGGAAGGTGGAGCTGTAGGTGATGCCCCCCTCCAGGACCTCCTCCCCAATGGGGGCGGCGTCCTCTGTGGCGGCCCGGTCCAGCCCCATCTCCAGCCGAAGGCTCTCGTCGCTGGAAAAATGATACATCCCAACGGCGTACTCCCCCGGCTGGCCGTACTCCACCCGCTGCAAGCCCTCCACCCGGAAGCGCATGGGGGAGTAGTAGACCACAAAACCTCCGCCGTGGTAGTAGGCCGGCCGGTCCTCCAGCTGGAATTTCGCCGGGCCGGCCAGCTTTTCCAGCTCAGCCCGGGGCGTAAACTTACAAATTTCTTTCATTCTGAGCCACATAAGTAAATCCTCCCTTCGTTTGAAAATAGAAATATGCCCAACGGCGAAAGATTTGCTGTTTGGACGTTTTGACATGTTTCAAACAAGCCCTGGGCATATCAGCCTCCTGTGGCGATCATGTTGGGCCAGCGATGCTCCATGAACCCGTCGCCGTACTGCCGGTCGATGAACTCCTCAAAGGCGTTGGCCGGCTCGGGCCGGACGGCCCGGGCGTCGTACCGGAGCATGGCGGCGGCGGTGAGCAGTCCGTTGCAGACCATGATGAACACCACCGCCCAGGTCGCGGCCTTCCCGGCCAGGGCGGGAAAGCCCTCGATGAGCCGGGACATCCCCGGGTAGATAATTTTGATCCAGAACACCGCCAGCACCCCCCAGAAGAAGCAGAACAGCACGTTGGTCCGCCCGCCGATGTTCAGGGGCATGTGGCTGTAGTCCCAGAAGACGGTGCCGAACACCAGCTCGGTGAACACGCTGCACAGGTACTCATAGGCCCCGCCGATGAAGAAGCCGGCGGAAAAGACAAAGAAGGAGTCCCGGCCGGCCAGCCGCTGGAGGGAGATGGTGAGCACCACCGCCCCCAGCCCCCAGACAAAGCTGAAGGGGCCGTAGAGCACGCTGGAGCGGCTCATCCACTGGCCGTTCACCAGCCCGCACCAGAAGGTTTCGATCACGTCCCCCAGCAGGGCGGTGGTGAGGAACACCCACACCAGCTTGTCCAGGCAGACCCCCTTGGCGAAGGCGCAGGCCCCCCGCTCCTCCGGGGACATCTCCCGAATGCCGGGGTAGGCCCGCTGGAGCCGCCGCCAGACAGCGGCGGTCATTTTTCCGGCAATCCGGCCCCCGCTGCTGCGGGCCTCCCGGCGCTCGTAGGCCTGGGCGCCCCCGGTGCGCAGGGTGTACAGCACCCCGATAAAGTCGGCCGCCATCAGGGCCAGGAGCGCCCACAGGACGGCCCGCTTCACCGCCGTGGGCACCAGGGCCATCAGCCCCAGCACCAGCGGGTGGACCATCAGGTAGACGGCGCAGCAGGCCCCCGCGATGAGCGCTGAGGAGATCAGGCCCCGCAGGCTGCCCCCCAGCAGACGGCTGCGGGCTTCACCCCAGTCCACATTGGGGCCCAGCTGGCGGTTCAGGTGGTCAGCGACGCTCTCGGCCACCGACACAGCGGCCATGGTGAACAGAAACTGCATGACATAGCGCCCCGTGAGGGCGGGCAGGGCGAGGAGCATCAGGTCAAAGGCCGCCCCGTAGGACAGCAGAAAGGGCAGGGTGAGAAAGCCCCGGTTGCGGAACGTCCGCTTGGCCACGGCGTAGTACACCACCTCAATGCACCACCCAAAAAAAGAGTAAATCATCAGATAGAGCCCCAGCTCCAACCAGTCCATATTGCCTCCACCTTTCTTTCAAGTCTGTATTTATCCCGGATGCTCCGGAACCCGCCCCCCAGCGCTTTTCGGGGAGTTTCCCTGTATTATACCACAGTCCGGGGGGATTTTCCACCGCCGTGGACGGTGGGGGGCGTCCTACTGCGCATTTTATCGCGATACGTGAATTGGCGCGCTCTGTAGGGGCGCACACTGTCCGCCCCTACATTAAAATCCGCGAATGGGACGCTTCCGAACGGTGGGGGCGCCTCCCTTGGAGATGGAAAGCCCCCCTCATGGGGGGGGGAGTTTTGATGGAGAAAATTTTATGCTGTCCTGATATTGCCAAAGCGGGCTTGTTCTGCTATGATGAGTTGAAATTCTTTACGGGGCAAGCCCCCGAAATTCTGCGGAACACAGGCGGAGGGATACCATGGAAAAAATTCTTATCATCGACTTTGGCGGACAGTACAACCAGCTCATCGCCCGGCGGGTGCGGGAGTGCAATGTGTACTGCGAGGTAAAACCCTGGACCACCCCTCTGGCCCAGCTGAAGGCCTTCGACCCCATCGGGATCATCTTCACCGGCGGGCCGGACTCCGTCTATCTGGACAGCTCCCCCACGGTGGACCCGGAAATTTTCACCTGGGGTGTGCCCATTCTGGGCGTATGCTACGGCTGCCAGCTCATGGCCCACCTGCTGGGCGGGCAGGTCGTCCCGGCCCAGGACGACTCCGCCCGGGAGTACGGCAAGACCCTGACCCATTACGACGCCGGCTGCAAGCTGTTCCAGGGCCTGCCCCAGGAGGGGGTGTCCTGGATGAGCCACGGGGACTACATGGCCAGGGTGCCCGACGGCTTCGCCCTCACCGCCCGCAGCGCCGCCTGCCCCAACGTGGCCATCGCCGACGAGGCCCGGGGGTTTTACGGCGTCCAGTTCCATCCGGAGGTCAGCCACACGGAGCACGGGGTGGACATGATCCGCAATTTCCTCCGCCTGGCCTGCCGCGCCAGCTGCGGCTGGACCATGGGGGATTACAAAAATACCGCCATCGCCCGGCTCCGGGAGCGGATCGGCGGCGGGAACGTGCTGCTGGCCCTGTCCGGCGGGGTGGATTCCTCGGTAGCCGCCGCCCTGCTGGCCGAGGCGGTGGGCCCCCAGCTCACCTGCGTCTTTGTGGACCACGGGCTCATGCGGCTCAACGAGGGGGACGAGGTGGAGCGGGCCTTCGCCAAGTGGGACCTGAACTTTGTCCGGGTGGACGCCGAAACCCGCTTCCTGCTGCGGCTGGCCGGGGTGGATGAGCCCGAGCGGAAGCGGAAGATCATCGGCGGGGAGTTTATCCGGGTCTTTGAGGAGGAAGCCAAAAAGATCGGCAGGGTGGATTTCCTGGCCCAGGGCACCATCTACCCGGACGTCATCGAGTCGGGCGCGGGGGAGGCCGCCGTTATCAAGAGCCACCACAACGTGGGCGGCCTGCCCGACTATGTGGATTTTAAGGAGATCGTCGAGCCCCTGCGGATGCTCTTCAAGGACGAGGTCCGCCAGCTGGGCCGGGAGCTGGGCCTGCCTGAGTACCTGGTCAGCCGCCAGCCCTTCCCGGGGCCCGGCCTGGCCATCCGCATCATTGGGGATATCACCAAGGAGAAGGCGGATATGCTCCGTCAGGCCGACTTTATCTTCCGGGAGGAGATGGCCAGGGCTGGGGAGGACAAGCGCCTGAATCAGTACTTCGCCGTCCTCACCAACACCCGCTCCGTGGGGGTCATGGGGGACGGCCGGACCTATGACTATACCCTGGCCCTCCGGGCGGTGACTACCTCCGACTTTATGACCGCCGACTGGGCCCGCATCCCCTACGAGCTGCTGGACCGGGTGTCCGGCCGCATCGTCAACGAGGTCAAGGGCATCAACCGGATCGTGTATGATATCACCTCCAAGCCCCCGGCAACCATAGAATGGGAATAATTTCCATTTTTCAGCAGCCCTAAATAACAAGCGGGAGCGGGGCCACTCCAAGGGGTGCCCTCCTGATTTATACTTGTCAGCGGGTGCTTTTGCTGTTATAGTGAGAACGGTAAATCGGGATAGGAGGAAATACAAATGGAAAAGGTAAAAGAATTTTTACTGTCACCGGATGAAAGCAAGGATGACTTTTGGAAGAGTGATGCCCTTATCTGGGTTGATTGGGGTGATTTAGATGACTCTATTATCAAATATTTTAATGATAAGCTTCCTGATGAAGATAAAATTCAGTTTGAGTGCATAGAAACAGAAAAAGAGCGCGGAGTTGATATTTTCTTGCACAAGAATGGGATCAGCACAGCAATTCCTTATGCAGACGATTGTACAGACAGAGATACAACATTGAAAAGTATTCAGGAGTATGTGTCTCCAAAGTATCAAATCCGTTGGTATATGGGCTCACTGGGGAGTGATACGCTTGCTTTTTGTATTGGACTCAGCTCTCAGTGGGAGCAGTTAGAACAAGAATTTGGTACAGAAAAGGTTGCTTACTATTTTGCGCTGGTACAGGCAAATAGTGCAATGTTTGAAATGGATGTAGATGAAGTTTTTGATGTGTTAGAGCAAAGAGGAGAAGCATAATTCCAGTTTATCGGGGAGCTTCTATTGATGAACATCTTGGAAAAAGGCGGGGAATGCAGCTGCATCTCCCCGCCTTTTTCCTATCAATTTTCCCTCAGCTCGTCCAGATTCTCCCGGGTCACCATACGGTAGGGCAGCCAGACGTAGTGGCCGTCCTCCAGGTCCACCGCCTGGGCCGGGTCCTCCCCGCTCCAGAGGGCCAGCGCCATATCCACCATGGCCTGGGCCTGGCCCCGGCCGTCGTTGAGGACGGTGCCGTAGAGCTGTCCCGAGGCCACCGCTTCCAGGGCGGGGGCGGTGGCGTCCACCCCCACGATCAGCGGCCAGAGGGAGCGGTCCAGCCCCTGCTTCTCCAGGGCGTCGATGGCCCCCAGGGCCATATCGTCGTTGTTGCAGAAGACCACCTCGATCTGTCCGTCCAGCTCCTCCAGCCACTGGGCGGTGCGGGCGGAAGCCTGGGCCCGGTTCCAATTGGCGGTGTCGTTGGCCAGCTTCTCCACCTCCACCCCCGCGTCGGTGAGGGTCTTGACGGAGTACTCGGTGCGCAGCAGGGCGTCCTGATGGCCCGGCTCCCCCTCCAGCATGGCGTACTGGAGCACGCCGTCCCCATTGCGGTCCAGTTCCTCCTGGTTCTGCCGCCAGGCGTCCAGCACCAGCCGGCCCTGGAGGGCGCCGCTCTCCTGGGCGCTGGCCCCCACGTAGTAGATCTGGCTCCAGCGCTGGATGTCCTCGGCCACCGGCTGGCGGTTGAAAAAGATAAGGGGGACCCCCTCGGCCTCCGCCTTGTCGATGATCACCGCCGCCGCCGTCCGGTCCACAAGGTTGACGCACAGCACATCGCACTGGCGGGCCAGGAAGCGGTCCACCTGGTCCATCTGGGTGCTCTGGCTGCTCCGGCCGTCGGAGATAAAGAGGTTGATCTTCTGGCCCGTCCGGCCCTCGGCTTCCTGGGCCAGCCACTCCAGATTCTGGGCCACGGTGGAGATGAAGGTGTCGTCCTGGGTGTAGAGGGCCACGCCGATGCGGAGGCTGTCGTCCTGATTCTTCCGGCCGCCGCAGCCGGCCAGAAGGAGGGCTGCCAGAAGGAGGAGGGCCATCCGCCCGCTACCGGCCGGACGAGGACATGATGGGGAAGAGAAGCTTCTGATTCTCGGGCGCATAGATATCCTCCTTTCGCAGAATGGAGAAGGCCAGCGGGGCCAGCTCCTCCTCCGCCCCCCGGGTGGACTCCACCACCTGCCGCACCGCCAGATAGCCGGCGGCGTAGTCGCTCCAGGCGGCGATGGCGGCGATGGTACCCTGCTCCAGGTGGGCGGTGATGGCGGTGGAGGACCCCACCCCGTACAGGGCGAAGGCGCGCTGCTCCGCCGCCTTCCACTCGGCGGCCTGCTGGGTGGAGGAGGGGTCAAAGGCCAGCACCCACTTCCCGTCCAGGCCGCCTCTGGGGAGTTCGGGGGCACGGCGGGCCGGTACGCCCGCCTCCTCCAGCGCTGCCTGCGCCGCTTCCAGCCGCTGGACCACGCCGGCGCAGCCGGGGGCCGGCTCCAGGAGCAGCACCCCGCCCCCATCCCAGTCCTCCAGAAGGGCCTGGGCCAGGCGGCGGCCCAGAAGGGCGTTGTCCGGGGCCACCACCCCTGCGCAGCCCTCTACAGCGGACTCCAGCGCCACCACCGGACAGGCGCCGTCCCGCTGGAGGAGGGCGTCCCGGAGGGCGCCGGCGTCGGCGGGCACCACCACAAGGCCCTCCGCCCCCCCGTCGATTTCCCGGAGCAGCAGCTCGTTCTGCTCCCCGCTGTCGCTGTAGGACGCCAGGGTGAGGAACCGCAGCTCCGCCCCCAGCTCGTCCGCCGCCTGCTCCATCCCCTGGCGGGCCACCGTCCAGCCGGAGCTGTCCGTGTCCCGGAGGAGCACCGACACAGACAGAAGCTGGCGGGGCTCCCGGTCCCGGAGGAGCTGGGGCGCGGCCAGGCACAGCAGGGCGAAGGCCCCCAGCACCCCTAAAATGGCGATTTCAACGGTTGTATTTTTCCGATCCCTCATAGGACCTCCCCCTGCTGGCGGCGGCCAGCTTCCTCCCGGGTGAGGGCGGGCAGGCGGATGCGCACCAGGGTGCCCTCGTCCGGCTCGCTGAAAATGGCCAGGCCGTACCCCTCCCCGAAGGTCAGGCGTATCCGCTGGTGGACGTTGCGCACCCCGATGCCGGAGCCGCTGCCCCGCACCTCCGGCCGGTCCTCGTCCAGGAGGGAGGCCGCCACGTCGGGCCGCATCCCCAGGCCGTTGTCCTCCACGTCGATGACCAGGTCCTCCCCCTCCACATAGGCGGCCACCCTGATCCGCCCGTCGTCCTCGGCGCTGGCCATGCCGTGGTAGATGGCGTTTTCCAGAAGGGGCTGGACCACCAGCTTCAGGGTATACAGCCCCTCCGTCCCCGGACCGGCTCCGATCTGGATGGTAAACCTGTTTTTAAAGCGGATCTTCTGGATGTTCATATAGTGGCGGGCGTGCTCCAGCTCGTCGGACAGGGGGATGACGCTCTTCCCCCGGCTGAGGGAGATGCGGAACAGCCGGGCCAGGGAGGTCACCATCTGGATGGCCTCCTCCTGCTGGCCCGACTCGGTCATCCAGATGACGGAATCCAGGGTGTTGTACAAAAAGTGGGGGTTGATCTGGGACTGGAGCACCTCCAGCTCGCTGCGCCGCTTCTGCGCCTCCTGCTGGATGATGTCGTCCATCAGGTGGCGCATGGTGGACACCATGGAGCGCACCGAACGGCTCAGGTGCTGGACCTCATAGCAGCCCCCCTCCTCGATGACCACGTCCTCCCGGCCACCCTCCAGCGCCTTGATGGACTGCTCCAGCCGGCGGATGGGGTCGGCGATGCGGGCGGAGATCAAAAAGTTCAGAAAGGCCATCAAAAAAATGGCGAAGAGGAGGAGGGCCAGGCCGAACAGGAACAGGGAGGGGGAGGAGGTGAGCCAGCGGGCCGCCGGGGCCACCCCCACCAGCTTCCAGCCGGTGTAGCCCACCGTCTTGATGGTCACCTGGCGGGACTGCCCCTGGAACACCTCCACGTGGCTGCCGTCCCGATAGCCTGCGGCCGTCCGGTTGTTCTCCTCCAGAAGGCCCGCGTAGATCAGCTGCTGCCGGGGGTGGTAGATCAGCTCCCCGCCCTTGTCGATGAGGTACAGGTAGCCCCCGTTGGCCAGGGACACATCCCGGCACACCTGTTCAATGCCGTTGAAGCTCATATCCACCAGCAGCACGCCCCCCTCGGTGGCCCCATCCCGGGTGAGCTGGACGTGGTGGCTCAGGGACACCACCCAGCGGTAGGGGTAATCCGGGTCGCCGAAGATGTTCTGCACGTGGGGGGTGGAGAAGTGCAGGTTCTCCATATTCCCGCTGGCCGCCTGAAACCAGTCGCTGCGGGCGGGGTCGGCGTCCTGCTTCATCAGGGACAGGGGGACGGAGGACACCAGCCCCCCGCGGCTGTCGAAGACCGCCAGGGACACCAGGTCGTCCCGGTTGGCCTCGTAGAGGAGGCTGAGCTGGCTGGTTAGGCTGTCCTCCGCCAGGTCGCTGTTTTTGATCACCCGGTAATAGGCGGTGTCGGCAATGCGCATCATCCGCTTGAGATAGCTGTCCAGGTTCAGGTTGGCCTGGGCCAGCACCCGCTGGCTGTTCTCGGCCACCAGCTGTTCGCTGGCGGAGGAGTAGCGCCAGATCAGGCTGACGCCCATAAGGAGGATGCCCACCGCCGCCACGGCGGTGAAGGAGAGGGAGAGCACCATCTGGATGCTCATTTTCCGGTAGCGCTCCGCCCACTGGGCGGCAAACCGGCGGAACATGGTCATGGGGCTCCCTCCTCTGCTGTTTTTTTACCCCTTCAGGCCCGACCGGAACTTGGAGGGGGAGACGCCATAGCGCCGCTTGAACACATAGCTGAAATAGTTGGGGTCGGAGTACCCCGTCCGCTCGGCGATGCGGTAGGTCTTCTCGTCGCTCTCCCGGAGCAGGCGGGCCGCCTCGTCCATGCGCACCTGGGTCACATAGGCGGTGAAGCTCATCCCCACCTCCCGCTTGAAGAGGGTGGAGAAGTAGGTGGGGGACAGGTGGATGTGGGCGCACAGGGACTCCACGCTGAGCCGTTCGTCGGTGTAGTGGCCGGCGATATACTCCTTGGCCTGCTCCACCAGCCGCCAGGCGGAGTCGGTGCGCTGCCGGCCCAGCAGGTCGTGGAGCTTCAAGCAGCGCTCCCCCAGCCAGCGGCCCAGCTCCTCCAGGCTGGAGAAGTCGGAGATGGACACGGCCCCGGTAAAGTTGCTCCCAAAGACCTCCTCCACCGCCACCCCGCCGGAGCGGGTGAGGCGGACCAGGCAGGTGACCACCTCCAGCAGGAACAGGTGGCACTGGGACAGGGACAGCCCCGTCTGGGACAGCCGCTCCATCAGGCCCCGGACCACCCGCTCCACCTGCTCCGGGGTACCCAGCTTGACGGCGGCAGACAGGGCCCGCTGGTCCTCCTCCTCGAAGGAGAGGACGGCGGAGGACTGGGGCTCCAGGTCGCCGATGTAGATTACCCGGCCGCCCCCGGTCAGCGCCCGGTAGTCCAGGGCGGAGCGGGCCCCCTCCACACAGCGGTGCAGCTCCTCCGGGCCCTGGCAGGCCAGCCCCACCCCGGCCACCAGATGGGTGCCCAGATAGCTCCGGGCCAGCAGGCTCAGCCGGTCCAGCTCCTCCAGGAGGGGGTAGACCCGGTCCTCGCCGGACAGCTGGACCAGCAGGGCCACCGTGTCGCCGCAGAGGACCACTCTGGCCCGGCAGCCCGCCAGGGAGAAGTGCTCCTCCAGAAAGGACTTGACCGAGAGCAGCAGCAGCTCGTCCCGGCCCGCGTCCCCCATCTCCCCGGCGGGGTCGGCGTGGACCAGGGCGGCGGTCCAAAGGCCCCCGGGCAGGTCGATCTCATACCGCCCGGCCCGGTCCTGGACCTGGTCGGGCCGCAGCTGGCCGCTGAGGAGGCGGGTGTAGAAAAGCTCCCGCAGCAGGGGCAGGCTCTCCTCATACCGGCGGCGGAGCGCCTCCATGTCCCGGCGCTCCAGCCGCTGCCTGTCCAGCTGCCCCCGCACCTTGGCCAGCACCTCCATCAGCTCTGCGGCGTTGATGGGCTTGAGGATGTACTCCGACACCCCCATCCCCACCGCCTGCCTGGCGTACTCAAAGTCGTCAAAGCCGGAGAAGACCACCAGCTGGGCCCCGGGCAGGGACTGGCGCAGATGGCGGCACAGCTCCAGCCCGTCCATAAAGGGCATTTTGATGTCGGTGAGCACCACGTCGGGGTGGAGCTGCTCCGCCAGCTCCAGGGCCTCCTCCCCGTTGCCCGCCTCCCCCACCAGGACAAACCCCAGGCCGGGCCAGTCGATCTTACGGCTGATGCCCACCCGGATCTCCTCCTCGTCGTCGGCCAGCAGAACCCGGTATTCCTCCATATGGAAGCCCCCCTTCCGGCGGGGACAGCCCCCGCCCTGTGCTGTATAATGGGCTTTGCCCATTATACAATCCTTTTCCTGATTTGAAAAGGGGGCCGGCGCGGTCGCGCCGGCCCCCACATGCCGTCGGTCAACGGTTTATAATTCCCAGGGCAATGACAAGCACCAGCGCGGCGACGCACAGCCCGATGAACATATCCAGATACTTCAAGGGCACGTTCCGGAAGTTCTCATAGAGGTTTTCAAAGGCGTTCAGCTGGCTTTTGTCCCGGCGCTCCCGCTTTTCGGGGCGTTTTTCCTCGTCCATTACTTCTTAGCCAGGTACTTGCGCAGGTCGAGGGCCACGGCTACGATGATCACCAGGCCCTGGGCCACGAAGGTGTAGGCGGGGTCCACGCCCAGGAACTGCAGGCAGATTTTCAGGGCTTCGAAGACCAGCACGCCCACCAGGATGCCGGACACCCGGCCCACGCCGCCGTTGGCGGACACGCCGCCGATGGTACAGGCGGCGATGGCCTCCAGTTCGTAGCCGAAGCCGGTGGCGGTGGACGCGCCGCCGGCCTTGGCGCCCACCAGGAAGCCGGCCAGGCCGTACATCATGCCGGCCAGCAGGTAGATGCGGATGAGGGTGGCGGTGACGTTGACGCCGGCCACCTGGGCGGCGGACTCGTTGCCGCCGATGGCGTACATATATTTGCCGTGGCGGGTCTTGTTGTACAGGAACAGGAAGTAGATGCCCACGATGATGGCAAAGAAGGCCAGGTAGGGGACCTTCATGAAGGAGCCCAGGGCCACCTTGGAATAGCTGGACTTAAAGCCGCCCATGGGCTGGTTGTTGGTGATAATCTGGCAGGCGCCGTAGACGATGGTCTGCATACCCAGGGTGGCGATAAAGGGGGGGACCTTCAGGAAGGCAATGACACAGCCGTTGATGGCGCCGATGATGCCCATGATAATCATCACAATAATCAGCGCCAGCCACCAGGGGATGTCAGGGAACCAGGGGAGCATACGGGCGGCGTAGTCGATGTCCTGGAGCATCATGGCGGCCAGACAGGCGGCCAGGCCCACCTGGCGGCCGGCGGACAGGTCGGTGCCCTTGGTAATCAGGCAGCCGGACACGCCGCAGGCGATGATGAACCGGGGGGACATGTTGGTGAACAGGTTGCTGAAGTTGCGGATGGTGAAGAAGTTCTTGGAGGTCAGGCCGGTAAAGATGGCCAGCAGCAGCACCAGCAGGATGATGGCGTTGTCTGACATAAACTTCATAACATTGAACGAATTCTTTTTCTCCATGGTTTTCTCTCCTCCTTACTCAAATTGGGTGGCCAGAGCCATGATATTTTCCTGATTGGCGTCCTTGCCGTCGATGAAGCCGGTGACCCGGCCGTCGCACATGACCATGATCCGGTCGGCCATGCCGATCAGCTCGCTCATCTCGGAGGAGATCATGATGATGCTCTTGCCCTGCTTGGCCAGCTCGGCGATGATGCAGTATATCTCATATTTCGCGCCCACGTCGATGCCGCGGGTAGGCTCGTCCATGATAAACACGTCCGGGTCGTTGGCCAGCCAGCGGCTGATGAGCACCTTCTGCTGGTTGCCGCCGGACAGCGACTGGATCTGAGTCTTGGAGGAGGGCGTCTTGATGGACAGCTTGGCCACGTTGTCCTGCACCAGCTTTTCGATCTTGCCGTCGTCCAGCATCATGCCGCCGATGAGGTACTGGTTCAGGGAGGCGATGGACACGTTGTCCGCGATGGACAGCACCCCCAGGATGCCGGTGGCCCGGCGGTCCTCGGTGAGCAGGGCGATGCCGTTCTTAATGGCGTCCTTGGGCTGGTTGATGTTCAGCTCCTTGCCCTTGTAGATGATCCGGCCCGCGCTGTGGCACCGCAGGCCGAACAGGCCCTCCATCAGCTCGGTGCGCTGGGCGCCCACCAGGCCGGCCACCCCCAGGATTTCCCCCTTGCGGACGGAGAAGGTGGCGTGGCGGAAGCTCTTGGGGTTGATGGAGGTGAAGTCCTCCACCTGGAAGACGGCCTCGCCGGGGACGTTGGCGCGCTGGGGATAGAGGTTGGACAGCTCCCGGCCCACCATTTTTGTAATGATGAAGTCGGTGGTCAGGCCTTTGGCATCCCAGGTACCCACGTACTGGCCGTCGCGCATGATGGTGACCTCGTCGCTGATGCGGAGGATCTCGTCCATCTTGTGGGAGATGTAGACGATGGAGACGCCCTTGCTGCGCAGCTCGTTGACGATGGTGAACAGGGCCTCCACCTCGGCGGCGGTGAGGGAGGAGGTGGGCTCGTCCAGGATTAGCACCTTACAGTCGGCGGACACCGCCTTGGCGATCTCCACCAGTTGCATCTGGGACACGCTGAGGGTGCCCAGCTTGGCCTTGGGGTCATAGTTGAGGTGGACCTCCTTCAGCACCCGGGCGGCGTCCTCATACATCTTGTCGTGGTCGATGGTGACGATGGGGCCCATCCGCTTGGTGGGGTAGCGGCCCACATAGATGTTCTCCCCGATGCTGCGCTCCGGGATGGGCTGGAGCTCCTGGTGCACCATGGCGATGCCCCGGTGGAGGGCGTCCAGGGGTCCGTTGATGGACACCTTCTCCCCCTCGTAGACCACTTCGCCCTCGTCCATGTGGTAGATGCCAAACATGCACTTCATCAGCGTGGACTTGCCGGCACCGTTCTCGCCCATCAGGGCGTGGACGGTGCCGGGGCGGAGTTTCAGCTGCGCGTGGTCCAGGGCCTTGACGCCGGGGAACGTCTTGACCACGCCACGCATTTCCAAACGATATTCTGACAAATCACTTCTCCCCCTCTTCCTTATGATATGGAAATCAATATTTGATTTCACGGTAGGGCGCGGCGACCCCGGCGCGCCGGTTCTCCCGCCGGGGCGGCGTGCCCAGTCGCCACGCCCTACATGCCGGTCTATAAAGAAGGGTGCGTGCGCACCTGCGCACGCACCCCTTTGAAACATCAGATGATTATTTCACAAAGTCCTTGGCGTTGTCGGGAGTGACCTTCACGTAGTCAACATACACGCTCTGGTTGCCGGCGCTGTAGGTGGCGCCGCCCAGCAGCTTCTCCATCTCCTCCACGGCGGCGGTGGCCTGGCCCACGGCGTCGTTCAGCACGGTGCCGGTCATGTTGCCGTTCATAACCTCGTTCAGAGCGGCATCCAGGGCGTCCACGCCCACCAGGTAAATGTCCTCGTTGACCTTGCGGCCGGCGGCCTGGATGGACTGGAGGGCGCCGATGGCCATGTCGTCGTTGTTGCAGAAGACGACCTCGATCTGGTCGCCGAACTGAGCCAGGTCGTTGGCGCAGATGGTCTGGCCCTTCTCACGGTCCCAATCGCCGCGCTGCAGGTCCAGCTCCTCGACCTCGATGCCGGCGTCCTTCAGGGCCTTGACGGAGTACTCGGTGCGCAGCTGGGCGTCGATGTTCTCGGGGTCGCCCTGGATCATGATGTAGGAAACCTTGCCGTCGCCGTTGATGTCGCCCTTGTTGGGGGTTTCCAGGATCAGCTCGCCCTGGAAGGTGCCGGACTGGGCGGCGTCGCAGCCCACATAGACCAGCTTGTCATAGGCGGACATCTGCTCGGCAGTGGGCTCACGGTTGATGAGCACGGTGGGCACGCCGGCGGCCTTCACGGTGGCGATGATGGAGTCGGCGGCGGAGGTCATGCAGGGGTTGATAATCAGAGCGTCCACACCCTGGGTGATGAAGGTGTTGATCTGCTCGTTCTGCTTGGACTGGTCGTTGTTGCCGTCCACGGTGGTGACCTTGTAGCCCTTGCCTTCCAGGATCTCCTGGAGGGCGTTGCGGTAGGTGGTCATAAAGGCATCGTCGAACTTATAGATGCACACGCCAACGGTGCCGCCGCCGGCGGGGGCGTCGGGGATGCTGCTGGCATCGCCGCCCTGGGGCTGAGAGGCGCTGCTGGGGGGATTGGTGGTGCTGCCGCCGTTGTTGGCGGGCTCCTTGGGGCCGCAGCCGGCCAGCAGGCCAAGGCTCATCACAGCGGCAAGCGCAAGAGCAAGTGTCTTCTTCATTCTGAAATTCCTCCTATAAATTGTTTGGTTTATCCCGCGGCCTGGGGCAGGCCCAATCCGCACTATACATTTTAGAGTCTGGGCTGTGAAAAAACGATAGAAAATTCTTGGATGAACCATGAAAAAACTTTGTTTTTTTCGGGAGCCCTCCGGAATCTCTTGCCCGGAGGGGGCCGGCGTGCTATAATCCCAGTGACGCCCCAACCTTTTCCGCCGGTTTGGCGTATTGGCATGTTTCAAACAAGCCCTAATGGATGACCGCCGCAGGGTCCGCCCGCGGCAAATATTGAGAAAGAGGTGACGCCCTTTGAGTTCCTGCACTTCTCTTCTGGAGGCCCTGCGCGCCGGGGCCCATGACCAGGCCCTGTCCGCCCTGTACGCCCTGGACGGCGCGCAGGCCAGCGTCGACCGGGCCCGCGGCCGGGCCTGCCATGTGGTCCAGTCCCTGATGGACGCCTTCTCCCCCACTGGGGATGCCGCCCTGTTCAGCGGCCCCGGCCGCACCGAGATCGGCGGCAACCACACCGACCACCAGCGTGGGCGGGTGCTGTGCGGCAGCGTAGATATGGACATGCTGGCCTGCGCCGCCCCCAATGGAACAAACATCGTCCGGGTCCAGTCGGAGGGCTACCCCGCCTTGGAGATCGGCCTGGAGGACCTGTCCGTCCGGGAGGGGGAGGGGAACACCTCCGCCGCCCTGGTCCGGGGGGTGGCCGCCAAGGTCCGGGAGCTGGGCTACCCCCTGTCCGGCTTCGACGCGTATATCACCTCCACCGTGCTGTCCGGCTCCGGGCTCAGCTCCTCCGCCGCCTATGAGACGCTGCTGGGCAATATCTTCAACCGCTTCTGCTGCGGCGGGGCCCTGGACGCCATCACCATCGCCAAGATCGGCCAGTACGCCGAAAACGTCTACTTCGGCAAGCCCTGCGGCCTGATGGACCAGATGGGCTCCTCGGTGGGCGGCGCGGTGTTTATCGACTTCAACGACCCCGGCAACCCGGTGGTGGAGAAGGTGGACTACGATTTCAGCCAGTCGGGCCACGCCCTGTGCATCGTGGACACCGCTTCCAGCCACGGCGACCTCACCGACGACTACGCCGCCGTCACCCGGGAGATGGGGGCGGTGGCCGCCCACTTTGGAAAGAGCGTCCTGCGGGACGTGCCCCTGGAGGACTTCCACGCCGCCGTCCCCGCCCTGCGCCAGGAGTGCGGCGACCGGGCGGTGCTCCGGGCCATGCACTTCTACAGCGACGACCGCCGGGCCGCCCAGGAGGCCGGCGCGCTGAAACAGGGGAATTTTGAAGCCTTCCTGAATATGGTAAACGCTTCCGGCCTGTCCTCCTCCCTGTGCCTGCAAAACACCTGGTCCATCCACGACCCCAAACAGCAGGCCATCCCCCTGGCCCTGACAGTAGGGGAGCACCTGCTGGACGGCATGGGGGCCATCCGGGTCCACGGCGGCGGCTTCGCCGGCACCATCCAGGCCTGGGTGCCCGAGGAGTACCTCACCGTGTTCAAAAACGGCATAGAGGGGCTGTTCGGCCCGGGCAAGTGCCACGTGCTCCACATCCGCCCCGTCGGCGGCTGCGTGGTGGCGGAATAGAAAATCTGTAGGGCGGGACGACCCGGCCCGCCGCCCCCGTGGAATATCTCTTACAACAGCACGGCGCGCCGAGGCCGTCGCACCCTACATTAAGTGCAGGTAACAAGGAGGGGACGGAATCCCTCCACCATCGCTTGACAGCGATGGTCCCCCTCCCTTTGACAAGGGAGGCTTTTGGGGCGCGAACCTTCAGCCCCCCTTGTTAAAGGGGGGAGGGCCGCCGCGAAGCGGTGGCGGGGGGATTCTCCAGAAGGATGCATTGATGACAAAATAAGGAGATGTTTTCCTATGATCGATATTGCCATTGCCAAGCTGGCCGACTACGCCGAACACGCCGACCTTATTTCGGAGTGCGAGCGCATCTGGGCCATCAACACAATACTGGATGTATTAAAGCTGGACAGCTATACAGAACCAGAACGAAATTGGGACCCGAAGGCTGTGGAGCTGGCCCCCATCCTGGAGGAGCTGCTGGACGACGCCTACGCCCGGGGGGTGCTCACCGAAAACTCTGTGGTCTACCGGGACCTGTTCGATACCGAGCTTATGGGGCGGCTTACCCCCCGGCCCTCCTGGGTCATTGAGAAGTTCCAGTACATCTGCCATGGCGACCCCAAAGCGGCCACCGACTGGTACTACGCCTTCAGCCAGGACACCAACTACATCCGCCGGGACCGCATCGCCAAGGACATCCAGTGGAAGGCCCCCACCGAGTACGGCGACCTGGACATCACCATCAACCTGTCCAAGCCGGAGAAGGACCCCAAGGCCATCGCCGCCGCCAAGAACCTGCCCGCCTCCGCATACCCCCGGTGCCAGCTGTGCGCCGAGAATGAGGGCTACGCCGGCCGCGTCAACCACCCCGCCCGGCAGAACCACCGCGTCGTCCCCATCACCATCAACGGCTCCCCCTGGTTCCTCCAGTACTCCCCCTACGTCTACTACAACGAGCACTGTATCTGCCTGAACAGCGTCCATACCCCCATGAAGATCGACCGGGCCTGCTTCGCCAAGCTGCTGGACTTCGTCCGCCAGTTCCCCCACTACTTCGTGGGCTCCAACGCCGATTTGCCCATTGTGGGCGGCTCCATCCTGGCCCACGACCACTTCCAGGGCGGACACTACACCTTCGCCATGGAGAAGGCTCCGGTGGAAACACCCTTCACCTTCCCCGGCTATGAGGACGTGGAAGCGGGCATCGTCAAGTGGCCCATGTCGGTGGTGCGCATTGCCAGCGAAAATCCCGACCGGCTCATCGACCTGGCGGACAAGATCCTCACCGCCTGGCGGGGCTACACCGACGAGAGCGCCGTCATTTTCGCCGAGACGGACGGTGAGCCCCACAACACCATCACCCCCATCGCCCGGATGCGGGACGGGAAATTCGAGCTGGACCTGGTGCTCCGGAACAACCTGACCACAGAGGAGCACCCCTTGGGCCTGTACCACCCCCACGCCGAGCTCCACCACATCAAAAAGGAGAACATCGGCCTGATCGAGGTGATGGGCCTGGCCGTCCTCCCCGCCCGCCTGAAGGAGGAGCTGGCCGCCGTGGCCGACTGCCTGGCTTCCGGCTCCGACCTGCGGGCCAGCGGGCTGACGGAGAAGCACGCCGATTGGGCGGAGGGCTTTGCCGGGAATTACACCATTACCAAAGAGAACGCCCTGGATATCGTCCAGAAGGAGGCAGGCCTGGTCTTCGCCCAGGTGCTGGAGCACGCCGGGGTGTACAAGCGCACCCCCGAGGGCAAGGAAGCTTTCCTCCGGTTCCTGAACAGCCTGTAAACGCAATGAGGCCCCCCGCCAGCGGCGGGGGGCTTTTTTGTATAGGGAAAACCACGCTAACGGCGGCGGTGGCCAGGGGGATTCTTTTCTTAGAGCTGTTTTTTTGTCGGAATCCCCCCGCCCCTTCGGGGCACCCCCCTTTGACAAGGGGGGCTTGGGTGCTTGAAGGCCCCGGTCCCGCTCCAAAGGCCCCCTTGCTAAAGGCTGCGCCCGCAGGCGCGTTTCGAGGTCAACCGCCGCAAAGCGGCGGCTCTTAGACCGAGATGGCTGGCAGCGGCGCAAGCCGCTGACTGGGGGATTCTGTTTTATTGGCAGTTCTTCTGTAAGCGGAATCCCCCGCCACGGCTGCAACCTGCCCCCCTCTCAGAGGGGGGCTTTTTTGACAGCATATCGATTATAAACTGTATTTCCCCGTAAAAAATTCCCAGGCGGTTCGATAGTCCCGCTCCCGGTCGCAGCGGTCAAAGGGGGCGGTGTACGCCACCTCCCGCTCCACCGGACCGCCGGGGAGGACGTCCTCCGCCACGACACGGCGGAAGGTCTGTCCGGCGGGCGCGCCCTTCATCTCCTGCTCGAACTCCTGGCGCTTGACCCCCACGCCGGTGAGGGCGTGGTTTTTGGCGTAGACGATCTGTCCGGCGGCGTCGTAATAGGTATCCCGCTCGTGCTGCTGGAGGGTGGGGAACTGGATCCGGTAGGCCGACAGGAGCTGTTCCAGGGTCATCCCCAGCATCATTGCCGCCAGCACATCCAGCTCCACCAGGGCCTGGCGGCGGGCGTAGGCCGTCCGCAGGGGGGTGTCCATCCCCCAGGCCCGGGAGAGCCGCCGGAAGCGCCCGGGGTCCAGCCGGGGGTCCTCCCTGGACCAGCCCGCCCTTTGAAAGCCCTCCTCATAGACCCGGCCCCAGAAGGGGGCGTAGTGCTCCGTCAGGCAGTTGAGAAGGGCCGCCCGGCACATCAGCTCCACCGCCAGGGGGTGTTTCTGGTCCAGCAGGGGGAGCATCCCCGCCGTGTTCATCTGTAGGTTGCCCTTGCCGCACACCTTGATGAAAAAGTCATAGGGCAGGGAGCAGAAGGCCCCCAGGGCCATGAGTAGGGTTTGCTCCCTGGCGAAGGCGAAGCCGATGATTCCGTTGGTGTGGCCCATCTGGGGCGGGATCAGGGCGGCCATCAGGGTGCGCTCCCCCTCGATGTCCACCATCTTCCGGCAGGCCAGGCGGTACTCCTGGGTGTACTTAGTGCCCCAGGAGGTGGTGGGGGCCCGCCTCTGGTACTCCTCCGCCGGACAGCTGGGGCTGTAGTTGGTCCGCTGGATATAGTCCCCGGGGATTATGGCCAGGTCCACGCTGGTATTGTCGTTGTTGCCGCCGCAGTTCCGGTTGGAGCAGTTGAAGAGGGGGTTCGCCGTTCCGATGTGGGCCCCGGAGAGGATGGTTTCCGCCAGGGGGCCGAAGCGCACGTCCCTGGTGATGGTGCCGTCCTTCTGGGCGTTGGTTTCGTCCCAGAGCATGGACACCGCCAGCCGGAGGCCCAGGCCGGCCAGCTTTTTTCGCTGGCGGTCGAAGCACCGCAGGATATCCAGCAGCTCCCCGGCGTAAAGGCTCATCAGCCGGGCGGAGCGCCAATCGCCGCCGCCGTCCAGAATCCTGGCGAAGAGGGACAGCTCCTTTTTCCCGATCTTCGTGATCCTGCCCCGCTGGCCCTTTAAAACACGCTTTCCCTCCGGGTCCTTGATGCGGACCGGGCCCCCGGCGTCGTTTTCATAGCACTCGTCCACCGTCTGGGCGGTGTAGAGGTTGACGATCTGCTCAAAGGAGTAGGCCTCCCGGTTGGCGTACACGTTCAGGCCGAACTCCCGGCTGGAGTGGACGTCCGGGAAGAGCTTCATGGCGTTGCTGAACCGGAAGTGCTTTCTCAGCCTGGCGTTCAGCTCCCTCCGGATGTCCACCCCCTTGGCGTCGTTGAACACGCTCTCCGGGTGGATCAGGGCGAAGACGCCACCGGCGTTGGTATAGGTCCAGGCCTGGGGCAGAAAGCACTCGTACAGGTTCCCCTGCAAGCCCCGGAGGGCGGGGTAGTTCTGGACGGCGTTGATGTAGTTCTGCTGGGCCGCGATGGACTCGTACTCCTTAAAATACATGCGCCTGGTGTCCGCGTCGGCCAGGGCGGCGTCCCGCTGCTGGGTGGTCTGGGCGGCGGTGAGGTTCCGCACCGCGAACAGGGGCTGGCTGTCGGACAGGACCTCTTTCTCCTCCCAGGTCAGCTTGACCCAGGGGGGATTGCCCAGCACCAGGTCAAAGCCGCCCCGGTCCTCAAACAGGTCGGCGAACTCCAGCTCCCAGTGCAGGAACCGGTTCTCCCCGGCGATCTGACGCACCAGCTCCAGCCTGGGCCGCGGCCCGGGGAGGTCCGCCGCCCTCCTGTCTCCAAAGGCATCCACGGGGCCGTTCAGGATCAAGTCCATCTCAGACAGGAACTGTGCCCGGGTGGGCAGGAGGTCCGCCCGGCTGATGGGCCAGAACCACAGGGCGCACCAGTAATCCATGGCGGATTTCAGGCAGGCATAGGGTCCAGCGCCGCACCCCTCCCGGGAGCGGTACAGCTTTTGATAGGCCATGTCTTTCTCCCGGACGGTGGGGCGGCTGGCGGCCTTCTCCCCAGGCTGGCCGTAGACGGCCAGGGGGGCGGAGGTCTGCCGGGCAACCTCCCGCAGGAGCTCCGCCGCCTGCTTCCATAGCTCGTCCACCCTCCGGGACAGCGCCAAAGCGGTCCGGACCTCCCCCTCGGAGAAGGGGGCGGTGAAGGCCGCCCTCCAGGCCTTGATGGCCTTGACCTCCTCCGGGGCCAGGGACTTGATGGCCCGGCCCCTGTAGTTGGCCATGCCGGGGTCGCCGGTGAAGAAGTGGTAGACCTGCGGCTCCGACCCTCGTCCGGCCCCCAGGGGGGCCCGCACGGGGGCGGACTCATACCAGGCCCCCTGGAGCTGGGCGGCGGTGTAGCACTGCCTCCGCCCGCCGATGAGGGCGTTGCCGCAGACCAGCCGGGAGCCGAACCAGGGGATAAAGCCGCCGCAGATGGTGTTCAACCACAGGGACGCCTCCGCCAGCTCCACCGCCACCGGATTCAGGTCCACCCCGTACACGTTCCGGCCGGCGATGTACATTTTCACCTGTTGGAGCCGGTTGAACCGCTCCCCCTGGGGGATTTCCTCCCCCAGCTCCCGCTGCTTCCTGTCCAGATAGGCTTCCGCCAGCTGGTTGACGGCCTCGTTCAGGAAGGCGGCGCTGCCCATGGCCGGTTCGCAGAGCTTCAGGTCCAGAATCTGGTCAGCGGTCCTGCCCTCCAAAAGCTCCTTCAGGGCGTATTTCACCAGGCACCTGGCCAGCGTCTCCGGAGTGTAGTAGGAGGCGGATTTTTCCCGCCCCCGTCCGGCCAGGCGGTAGATGAATTCCCCCTTCTCATACCGGCGGAGCTGCCCCCGCTTCTCCCCGGCCGTGTACCGGACCCGCTCCTCCTCGTGGTAGCCGGACAGCTTATCCTCGGTGACGAAATAGCCCGCGTCCAGCTGGTTGGAGCCGTCCTGCCTGCGCTTGACCTCGTACAGGGCGTCCCGGGCGATGAAGCCCCGGTAGGACAGCAGGGCTTCGTAGGCCGCGCCCAGCTGGTTGATGCCCAGGCTGGCGTAGGAAATGCGGCTCCGTCGGCCCTTCCCCCGCCCGGCAGGCCGGGTGCCGCTCATCAGGCGGACGATCCGCAGCATGGCCTTGTTGCGCAGCCGGGCGGACTGGAGCATGGGGGTAGACTCCGGGTCAAAGACGCGGGCGGCCAGCGGGGGGATGATGAAGGCGTCGTTTAGGGGGCCGGCGTCCATCATGGCGTTCAGCTCCTCCGACCCGCCGGGGCAGCCCTCATAGATCAGCCGAAAGAGCTTGGACAGCGTCTCGTGGACATAGAAGCCCTCCTCCACGGCGGAGTCCTCCTCCCGGAGGGCGTCCGCCAGGTCCCGCAGGCTCTCCAGGGAGTAGCTTTTGGCGTAGGCCTGGACTTTCATGGGGGCGAAGCCCAGCTCCCGCCGGGCCTCGATAAACAGCACAAAGAGCATCCTGTACATATACCGCATGCATTGGACGGTCAGCGCCTCCGGGTCCACCGGGTCCCGCTCCAGGTCCCGGCCCAGGCGGCGGGCCATGTCGTAGAGCACCTCGCCGCCCAGCAGCTCGACGCACTCCCGCAGGGCAAATTTCAGGTCCTGGGATATCCTCGAAGCGCTGCGCTGGGCCGCGCCGCGGGACTCGTCGATCCCATGGGTGCAGTACTCCACATCCCGTTTCAACGTGTCGGAGCCGATTGCAAGCTGGCCCTCCCGGAAAAAACGGGAATCCTCCGGGGCCACCGGGATGACCTCCTCCAGATCCTCTAAAAAGATGGCGTCCCGGCCCTTGACCAGAGGGGATATCCCAATACAGTGCAGGCTCTGCCTGTCCAAATCGTTCCGCTCCACCTTTCTGATGACCCACTCCTCATCGCGGATCATGACCCGCGTACCCGGTGAATATCCCGGCATTCAACCGCCCCCTAAATAGCCCACATTAAAAATGTTTTTCTTACATTATAACATGTATCTTGTCAAATCCCAAGAGCCCTGCGTCCAATCAGGTTTTATGTCTACCAAATGTCTACCAAAAAATGGCGTCAAAGCCTTGGGGCACAAGGGATTGGAAAAACCTCCCTGGAGGGCTGGTCTACCAGATGTCTACCAATTTTACTTTTTTACGTCAAACGCGCCTGTTTTAATGAATTTTCTCCGGTTTTTCTTAACTTTCAAACCCTATGCAAGGGGCGTGACAC
>JAAWNI010000245.1 GCA_022798855.1 Lawsonibacter sp.
ATTGCTGACAAAGGCGCTCCGTAGGGCGCGACGACCCGGCGCGCCGTTTGCGGCAGGACGGCGGGCCGAGGTCGTCCCGCCCTACATTTGCCAGCAATTTTGATGATTGCTATAAATTTCTCTTGACTTTTCGGGGCTCAAATACTATAATGATTTCGTGGCTCGGAAAGTAGGTGGTAAATTGAGCCCTCGTACTGGCCGGCCAAAATCAGACAATCCAAAGGAGATTGAAGTAAAGGCCCGTATCGACGCGGAAACGGACCGGAGAATCCAGGAATACTGCAAAAAGCACAGCAAGACAAGAACAGAGGTTGTGCGGGAAGGCATCGAACTGGTTTTGGCCCAAGAAAAATAGAAACAACCCGCCCACTTTGAACTGCACCCCACTTGTTAGATAGTATGCCATACTTGTCTAACAAATGGGGTGCAGTTCAGTTATCATCCGTTGTGTCCAGGTCCATTCAGCCTGCCATATATCTCCTCCGCGTTTTCTCTGAGATACCTGTACTCCGATTTTTCTGCCAGCGCTAAATAGTGGGGGAGCTTTGGGGAATGGATTTGGAACAGGACATGGAGCACCATGATTTTTTGATACTCGTCATATTCGTATTTCTTCCGTTCCCAGAAGTCTACCGCATACCGCTCCGCCTGTTCCGGGTAGAGGTCCGCAAGCGATCTGAGGGCCATGCGGTCTGTGTATTCGTCATCGGTCTTGAAGAAGCCATATATGACCTCCTTAAAACCGTCGCTGTCCTTGCAGTTGGGCAGATGCTTTGCGAACTGCCATTTCGCGGCGGTATAGCCTGTTTGCAGACAGCGGCCGCACAGCAGGGCAAACCATTCGCTGCGCTTCTCAAGCTCCTGCAAAAGCATTTCGCGCTCGTTGTCCCGGGCAATCACATACAACAAATCGTCTATCATCTGTTCGGTGGCTTCCCCGGCGGCCAGATTGCGGATGATGGCCATGGAACAGTCGTACATCTCAAAAAATTCGTCGCAAAAACACCACTCCCCATTGTCATTTTCCTCAGAAAATGCGGGGAAGTTTTCTTTTGTCCACGCTTTGAAGCGATTTACCTTTGTGTGCAAATCTTTTTCATATTCTTCTGCCATGCCTACCACCCTCCCTTGATGAAAAAAGTGGCGCACAGGGTAAGCTGTGCGCCATTGTTTGATGTTACATAGCCAGCAGCTCCAGCTTCTCGCCGTCGGAGACGGCCTTGAGCTGGGACACCGGATTTTGATACCCCTCGATGAGCCGGACGGCGATGGCGTCCTCCAGCTCCTTCTGGATGAGCCTGCGCAGGTTCCGGGCGCCGTAGGCGGCGGAGTAGGACTTCTTCACCAGATAATCCAGCAGAGTCTCATCCCAGGTGAAGTTGATCTCCTTCTCTTTCAGTGTGCCCACCAGCTCCTTGAGCATGAGCACGGCGATGTCCTTGAAGTTGTCCTCGGAGAGCTGGTTGAAATAGACGATCTCGTCCACCCGGTTGATGAACTCAGGGCGGAGGAAGTCGTTCAAAGCCTTCATAGCCCGGTCCTTGCCCTGCTCATTAGCCGTGCGGCCGAAGCCCACCGAGCCGCCCCCCTTGGTGCCGCTCCCGGCGTTGGTGGTCATGACGATGACGGTATTCTCAAAGTTCACCGTCCGGCCGTGGGCGTCGGTGATGCGGCCGTCGTCCAGCACCTGGAGGAGGATGTTCAGCACATCGGGGTGGGCCTTCTCGATCTCGTCGAAGAGGACCACGGAGTAGGGCTTGCGCCTGATCTTCTCGGTGAGCTGGCCCGCCTCGTCATAGCCCACATAGCCCGGAGGGGAGCCGATGATCCGGGAGACGGCGTGCTTCTCCATAAACTCGGACATATCCAGCCGGATGAGGGACTCCGGGGTGTCGAACAGGTCGGCGGCCAGCTGCTTCACCAGCTCAGTCTTGCCCACGCCGGTGGAGCCCACAAAGATGAAGGACACCGGCTTGCGCTTGGGGGAGATGCCCACCCGCCCACGGCGGATGGCGGCGGAGACGGCCTTTACCGCTTCGTCCTGGCCGATGACGTGGGTGGACAGCCGCTCCTCCAGCTTGGCCAGCCGCTGGAACTCCTGCTCCTGGATGCGGCTGGCGGGGATGTTGGTCCACAGCTCGATGACGTTGGCCAGATGCTCCTCGTTCAGGGCGGGGTGGGCCTCGCCCTCCAGGCTCTTTTTCTCCTCCTCCAGCCGCAGCTCCAGGCTCTTGATGTCGGCCAGGCGCTTGTAGGACTCCTCGGTGGCGGCGGCCATCATGACCTCCTTCTCCTTGGCCAGGTCGGCCAGCTCCTTGTCCACCTCGTTGAGGCGGGCCAGGGCCTTGTTGTGGAGGTTCACGTTGGAACAGGCCTCGTCGATCAGGTCGATGGCCTTGTCGGGGAGGTAGCGGTCGGTGATATAGCGCTCGCTCATGGTGACGGCCAGCCGGCACATGGCGGGGGATACCTCCACCTGATGGAAGGACTCGTAGTAGGGGGCGATGCCCTCGATGACGGTGATGCTGTCCTCGATGGAGGGCTCCTCCACGATGACGGGCTGGAACCGCCGCTCCA
>JAAWNI010000246.1 GCA_022798855.1 Lawsonibacter sp.
CCCGCCACTTCGCGGCCTCCCCTACCCCCTCTGGCCTTCGGCCATCTCCCCCTGACAGGGGGAGTCGGCCCCCCTTTAACAAGGGGGGCTTGGGGCGGTTCACTTTCGCCCTCTCTTTGTTTGACAGTCTGCGCAGGGGCGGATAATATCCGCCCCTACCCATATGAACGGAGGTCCATCTATGACCCTGGAAGCCAAAAACATCACCTTCCGCTACCCCCGCCGGGGGAGCGCCCCCCCGCTGGAGGGGGTAAACCTCACCCTGCGCTCCGGGGAGCGGCTGGGGCTGTCCGCCCCCAGCGGGCGGGGGAAGACGACGCTCTGCAAGGTGCTGGCGGGCTGGGAGCGCCCGGAGAAGGGGGAGGTTCTGCTGGACGGGGCCCCCCTGTCCCGCTTCCGGGGGTTCTGCCCGGTGCAGCTGCTGTGGCAGCACCCGGAGGAGGTGGTGGACCCGCTGCTCCCCCTGAGGAGGACGCTGGAGGAGGCGGGCCCTGTGGACCCCGCCCTTCTGGCGGGGCTGGGCGTCCGGGACAGCTGGCTGGAGCGCTATCCCTCGGAGCTGTCCGGAGGGGAGCTCCAACGGATCTGCGTCGCCCGGGCGCTGCGGCCGGAGCTGCGCTTCCTGCTGTGCGACGAGCTGTCCGCCATGCTGGACCTTGCCACCCAGGCGGAGATCTGGAAATTTCTGCTGGACCAGGCGGAGCGCCGGTCCCTGGGGCTGCTGATTGTCAGCCACGACGCCAAGCTGCTTGGGCGGCTGTGTACCGGAATGGCGTCCGCTTTTTCTTGACATTTTTCCCTTTTCCCACTAAACTAAAGAAAAAGGAGGGGGATTTATGGAGCTTCAACAGACTCAGACCCAAAAACTGAGCCAGCGGCAGCTTTTAAGCGTGGAGCTGCTCAAGCTCGGCTCCATGGAGCTGGAGTCCTATGTGCGGGAGCTGGCCCAGGAAAATCCGGTGGTGGAGGTGGAGGAGTTTCCGCCCGCCCCCCAGGCCGAGGGGGGCGACGAGCTGCTCAGCCGCCTGAACTGGCTGGAGGACAACGACAGCCAGAACTGGTTTTACCAGCGGTTCAGCGACGAGGAGCTGGACCCCCTGGGCCGGGTGGGCACCGGCGGCGGGCTGGAGGAGACGCTGGTCAGCTTCCTGTCCCGGCAGCTGGGCCGGCTGAAGCCGGAGGAGGACGCCCGCCGGCTGGTGGAGTACCTCATCCGGTGCCTGGACGACGACGGCTACCTCCGCATCCCCCTGGAGGAGCTGTCCCTCCAGGGCGGCATTCCCCTGGCGCGGCTGGAGGAAGCGCTGGCGCTGCTGAAAACCCTGGAGCCGGCGGGGGTGGGGGCGGCCGACCTGTCCCAGTGCCTGGAATTGCAGCTGGAGCGCATCGGCGAGGCGGGCCCCGCCCTGGCCATCGTCCGGGACCACCTGGACCTGCTGGCCCGGCGGCGCTACCGGGCCATCGCCAGCCGGCTGGGGATCGCCGTGGACCAGGTGGAGGAGGCCCTGCGCACCATCCGGGAGCTGGACCCCCGCCCCGGAAGCGTGTTTCAGCGGGCCGAGCAGGTCCACTACCCCCAGCCCGACCTGGTGGTGGAGGAGCGGGAGGGCTGCCTCACGGTGCGCAGCGCCCGGGGCGAGCGGCCCCCCTTCCGGGTGAGCCAGTACTATAGAAAGCTGATGTCCCAGTCGGAGGACAAAGAGGTGCGGGGGTACCTTGCCGAAAAGCTGCGCCAGGCGGAAAACGTGCTGTGGGCGGCCCAGCAGCGGGAGGGCACCCTGCTCCGGTGCGCCCGGGTCATTGTGGAGCGGCAGAGCGGCTTTTTCCGTTCCGGCCCGGAGGGCCTGGCCCCCCTGCGGATGGCGGAGGTGGCCCAGGCGCTGGACCTCCACGAGTCCACCGTCAGCCGGGCGGTGCGGGAGAAGTATATCCAGTGCCCCCAGGGCCTGCTTCCGCTGAGCTATTTCTTCTCCCGTCCGGCGGGCGGGGAGGACGGAACCAGCGCCGCGGCGGCTAAAAATCTGCTCCTCCGGCTCATCGGCGGTGAGGACAGGGAGAAGCCCCTGTCCGACGAGGGGCTGCGCAAGGCGATGGCCCGGGAGGGCTGCGCCATTTCCCGGCGCACTGTAGCCAAATACCGGGAGGAGCTGGGAATTCCAGCCGCCGCCGGGCGCAGGGCCGGCCGGCCGGAAAAGACAAATTATAGCAGGATCCAAAATTGCTGACAAAGGCGCTCCGTAGGGCGCGACGACCCGGCGCGCCGTTTGCGGCAGGACGGCGGGCCGTTTGCGGCAGGACGGCGGGCCGAGGTCGTCCCGCCCTACATTTGCCAGCAATTCTGATGATTGCTATAAACCAGGCGGCTATTGACGCCGGCGCAGAGGAATGGCCCTCCGCGCCGGCGTTTTTTGTCCAGTTTATGCCTTGCGCCGCTCTGAGGGCTGTGCTATATTCAATGTGTTGAGGGTATAATATCAGAACCTGTATTCACAATCTCAAACGACCGTCTGGACGGACCTTTTGCCGCCTTGCGGCGTTAAAAAATCTTGAAATCCACAAAGGATTCCTGTGATTT
>JAAWNI010000247.1 GCA_022798855.1 Lawsonibacter sp.
TCTTGCAATACATCCAGTATTTCTGCGAAAATTTGCCTTGTCTGACGGCAAAATTCCTTGTCATTCGGCATACCTTGAGATATTAAACAGGCTCTTAGAGCACATTTACAATGGTGGCCTGCTCCATCTCCGCCAACAGCTCCAGCTGGGCCATCAGGTCGGCGTTGGCGGCGTTGTACTGGTCGGGCTCCCGGAGCTGGACGTACTCCAGCACCTGGCGGAAGGCCCGCAGCACCTGGTCGATGTCGCTGTGCCGCATCAGGGTGTGGAAGTAGAAGCGGCGGTCCTGCCAGTCCTGGTAGGTCTGACGGGTGAGGGCCTCCGCACGCTCCCAGTCCCCTTGCCGGGTCAGGGCCTGGGCTTGCTCCAGCCGGTTCCGCATTCCGTCGGCCATCCCCTGGACGTACCAGGCGTTGGCCAGGCTGGCCCCCAGCAGCAGGGCCAGCAGAGCCGCCGCGATATAAAGTCGTTTCATGGTCGTTCCTCCATTGCGCGGGGGGCGGCGCATAGCCCGCCCTACCGTTCCTTTTCCGCGAGATATATGGCGTCCGCTTCGTCCACCAGCAGGAGGAACACCTGGGACATGTCCCGGCACCCCCGCTGGCTCAGCTGCTTGTCCAGCCAGGGGCGGTCGTGGCCCAGGGCCTTCAGGTTGTGCTCCAGCAGATGCCCGTCGCTGACCACCACCCGGGGCAGCCCCCCCTCCTCCACGCTGACCTTCAGGTCCCGGGCGGCGGGGGGCTTCTGGTTGGCGTAGGGCAGCACTGAAAGCTGGCCGTTCGTCTCCAGAATGGCGTATTTGATCTGGCTCAGGTCGGTGTAGCCCTTCCCACGCAGCTCCTCCAGCAGCTCGTCCACCGTGAGCCGGTTCCGGGACATCTCCCGCTGGTTCAGCGTCCCGTTCTGGACCATGATGCTGGGCCGGCCGCACATGAGCGCCCGGAAGCGGATGCTCTTCATGGTGAGCACCGACAGGATCATGGTCAGCGACAGCAGCGTGATGATGGGCACCACACCGGTGAGCAGGGGGATGCCGTAGTCCTGCATGGGCACCGAGGCCAGGTCGGCAATGATCAGGGAGAGCACCAGCTCGGAGGGCTCCAGCTCCCCCACCTGGCGCTTGCCCATCAGCCGAACGCCGGCGGTGATCAGAATGTATAAAATAATGGTGCGCAGAAAGCCGGTAAACATAGGCTTGCCCTCCCTGGAAGTACTGGGCTCCCTCGGAGAGGGAGGCTTTTCCTCAGTCTTTCCCGCCGCCCCAAAATTTATCCTGCCGAATTGCCCAAATCCCCGGCAAATATTGATACAGAAAAAGGGAAAACGCCATCTTGCCAAAAAGGGGGATTTTCGATAAAATAACTTGATAAACATATCAGAAGCTGTACCATTAGCCGAAGTGGGCAGATTCGCGAGACAAAATTGTTGTTGGCAAGGCAAAAAAGTGCGGGAATACTGGATGTATTTCAAACTTTTTTAACACAGCCAACAGCAATTTTGGCCGCGAAGATATGTACTGAGGCTATTGGTACAGCTTCTAGGAACTGGATAAGGAAAGCGAGTGAACAAGGGATGAAAGCGACTTTGATTCTGGCCAACGGGAGCGTCTTTTCCGGCGAGGGCATCGGCTCGGCCGAGACGCGGGTGTGCGAGATGGTGTTCAACACCTCTATGACCGGCTATCAGGAGATTCTCACCGACCCCTCCTACGCCGGGCAGGGCGTGGTCATGTCCTACCCCCTCATTGGCAACTACGGAGTCAACAGCGAGGACAACGAGTCCAGCCGCCCCTGGGCGGAGGCCTTTGTGGTCCGGCGCCTGTCCCCCCGGGGGAGCAACTTCCGCTGCGAGGGCGACCTGGGCAGCTACCTGAAACAACACAATATCACCGGCATCCAGGGCGTTGACACCCGGGCGCTGACAAAAATACTCCGCAGTCAGGGGAGCATGAACGGTATGCTCACCTGCGCGGAGCGTTTTTCACTCAACGAGGTGCTGGAGCGCCTTCAGGCCTACCGGGTGGAGCGGGCCGTGGACCGGGTCACCCGGTCTGAGCCGGAGGTGTTCTCCGCCTATGGCCAGGAGCGGTTCCACGTGGCCATGATGGACTACGGGGTCAAGCTGCACATGATCGAGTGCCTGCGCAGGCGGGGCTGCAAGGTCACCGCCCTGCCCGCGTCCACCCCCGCCGAGATGGTGCTGTCCGGGGGCTATGACGGCGTGATGCTGTCTAACGGCCCCGGCGACCCGGCGGAGAACACCGCCATCATCGAGGAGCTGAAAAAGCTCTACGCCAGCGATATCCCCCTCTTCGGGGTCTGCCTGGGCCACCAGCTGCTGGCCCTGGCTACCGGGGCCAAAACCGGCCGGCTGGCCTACGGCCACCGGGGGGGCAACCACCCCGTCCGTGACCTGGAGAAGGGCCGGGTGTTCATCACCAGCCAGAACCACGGCTATATGGTGCTGACGGACTCCGTAGACCCGGCGGTGGCCGAGGTGAGCCACGTCAACGTCAACGACGGCACCTGCGAGGGCCTGCGGTACAAGCGGCCCAACTGCTTCACCACCCAG
>JAAWNI010000248.1 GCA_022798855.1 Lawsonibacter sp.
CAGCACGTGGACAACGTGAAGAACGTCTACGGCCTGCCCTGCGTGGTGGCCATCAACGCCTTCCCCACCGACACCAAGGCCGAGCTGGACCTGGTGGAGAAGAAGTGCAGCGAGCTGGGCGTCAACGTGGCCCTGTCTGAGGTGTGGGCCAAGGGCGGCGAGGGCGGCATGGCCCTGGCCGAGGAGGTCGTCCGCCTGTGCGAGCAGCCCAACAACTTCTCCTTCGTCTATGAGGACAAGGCCTCCATCGAGGAGAAGCTGAACACCATCGTCACCCGGGTCTACCACGGCGACCGGGTGGTGCTCACCGCCAACGCCAAGAAGCAGGCCAAGCAGCTGGCCGACCTGGGCTTCGGCGGGCTGCCCATCTGCATGGCCAAGACGCAGTACTCCTTCTCTGACGACGCCGCCCTGCTGGGCGCCCCCAAGGGCTTTGAGGTCACCGTCCGCAACCTGAAGGTGTGCGCCGGCGCCGGCTTCATCGTCGCCCTCACCGGCGATATCATGACCATGCCCGGCCTGCCCAAGGTGCCCTCCGCCGAGCGCATCGACATCGACGAAAACGGCGTCATCTCCGGCCTGTTCTGATCCCGCTTTTCCACCTGGAAGGATGATAATACCCCCGCTGCGGAATTGTTCCGCGGCGGGGGATTCCGCTTATAGAAAGTCTTCAATGAACTGGAATCCCCCAGTCAGCGGCTTGCGCCGCTGCCAGCCCCCTTTGGCAAGGGGGCCTTTTGGAGCAGACTGGGGCCTTCAAGCACCCAAGCCTCCCTTGCCAAAGGGAGGGGGACCGCCGCCGAAGGCGGTGGTGGAGGGATTCCGTTTCCAGGAAATCTGTAGGGCGGGACGGCCCGGCCCGACGTTCAACTACGGCTCCTTGCGGACGGTCAAAAGCCCCCCTCCTGGAGGGGGGTGGCACGGCAAAGCCGTGGCGGGGGGAGTTTTGATGGGAAAAAGCATCGTAAACCGCTGTGTTACTCCCTCAGCCACCGCCGCAGGCGGTGCCAGCTCCCTCAAAGAGGGAGCCTTGGAGGACGGCGTTTTCGACAAGCGGAAAGGGCCCGCCCCATGGGCGGGCCCTCTGTCTATTTGCCGTCGGATTCCTCCAGGACTCTGACCTGGATCTCCAGCACCCGCCGGTGCTCCACCCGGGTGACAGCCACGTCCAGGCCCTCGGCGGTGAAGCGGTCCCCGGCCTCGGGGACCCGGCCCACCTGCTCCAGCACCCAGCCGGAGACGGTGGCGGCGCCGCAGGCCCCCTTCACCTGAAACAGGTCGTACATGTCATCCAGGTCGGCGGAGCAGGCGATGAGGTAGCTGCCGTCGGGCTGCTTCTGGAACGTCTCGATGACCTCGTCGTGTTCGTCCCAGATTTCCCCCACCAGCTCCTCCAGGATGTCCTCCAGGGTGACGATGCCCTGGGTGCCGCCGTACTCGTCCACCACCACCGCCATGTGCACCTTGTTTTTCTGGAGGATGCGCAGCAGCTCGAAGACCTTGGTGTTGCCGGTGGTGTAGAAGACCGGGGCTTTCAGGGTGGACACCATCGTCTCCCCCCGGTAGCGGGCGGCATAGAAGTCCTTCTCATGGATGACGCCCACGATGTTGTCCACCGTCTCGTGGTAGATGGGGATGCGGGAGTAGCCGGTCTCGGCAAAGAGGGCGGCCACCTCCTCCATGGAGCTGTCCTCATCGGCGGCGGCCAGGTCTACCCGGGGGGTGAGGATCTCAGAGACTTCCAGGTCGTTGAACTCGATGGCGTTGCGGATCAGGTCGCTCTCGTGCTCGTCCAGCCCGCCCTCGGTCTGGGCCTGGTCCACCATGCCCACCAGCTCCTCCTCGGTGATGCCGTCCTCCCCCTTGGCCCGGAAGACCTTGCCCATCAGCCGCTTCCACTGGCTGAACAGGAAGTTCAGGGGGGTGAAGAGCACCATGAACAGCTTGAGCAGGGGCTGGGCGAACATGGCGAAGTCCTCCGGCCGCTCCTTGGACATGCTCTTGGGGGTGATCTCGCCGAAAATCAGGATGATGATGGTCAGGGCCACGGTGGACACCGTGGGGCCGTACTGGTGGAACCACTTGGTGCACAGCACGGTGGACACGGTGGTGGCGGTGATGTTGACGATGTTGTTGCCGATGAGGATGGTGGACAGCAGCTTGTCGTACTCCTCCGCCAGCTCCAGGGTTTTGGCGGCCCGGCGGCTGCCGTTGTCCGCCCGGTTTTTCATGCGGATGCGGTTCAGGGAGGTGTAAGCCGTCTCGGTGGCGGAGAAATAGGCCGACATGATGACTAAAATCAGCAGGGTGGCAAGCATGGCGATACTGGCACTGTCTATGTCCATAGGGGAAGAATCGACTCCTTTTTTGTTTTGATGTAATGTCTGCGTGGACTAGCGGCTTCCGGAGGTGCGCTGTAGGGGCGCACATTGTGCGCCCGCATTTTAAGGACCTGTATTCACAATCTCAAACGACCGTCTGAACGGTTCTTTTGCCGCCCTGCGGCGTTAAAAAATCTTGAAATCCACAAAGGATTCCCGCGATTTTTT
>JAAWNI010000254.1 GCA_022798855.1 Lawsonibacter sp.
TATTGACCTGCCGAGAGAGAAGAGAATCGAGATCGGCCTCACTTATATCTACGGCATTGGGCGCACCAGCGCCAACAAGATCCTGGCCAAGGCCGGGGTGAACCCCGACACCCGCGTGAAGGACCTCACAGAAGAGGACGAGGCCAAGCTGCGCGAGGTCATCCACGACTACACCGTGGAGGGCGACCTGCGCCGCAACGTGGCGATGGACATCAAGCGGCTCACTGAGATCGGCTGCTACCGGGGCATCCGCCACCGCAAGGGGCTGCCCGTCCGGGGCCAGCGGTCCAAGACCAACGCCCGCACCCGCAAGGGCCCCAAGCGTACCGTCGCGAACAAGAAGAAGTAAGGAGGGATACACATGGCTGCGAACAAAGGTAAGAAAGTGGTGCGCAAGCGCCGCGAGCGTAAGAACGTGGAGAGGGGCCAGGTGCATATCCGCTCCTCCTTCAACAACACCATGGTCACCGTCACCGACGCCCAGGGCAACGCCCTGTCCTGGTGCTCCTCCGGCGCGCTGAACTTCCGGGGCTCCCGTAAGTCCACCCCCTACGCCGCCCAGAGCGCCGCCGAGACGGCCGCCAAGGCCGCCATGGAGTACGGCCTGAAGAGCGTGGAGGTCTTCGTGAAGGGGCCCGGCCAGGGCCGCGAGGCCGCCATCCGGGCGCTGCAGGCCGTGGGCCTGGAGGTCACCATGATCAAGGACGTGACCCCCGTCCCCCACAACGGCTGCCGGCCCCCGAAGCGCCGCCGCGTCTGATCAATTGAAGGAGGTTTTGACAGATGGCTAGAAATATGCAGCCCATCGCCAAGCGGTGCAAGGCGCTGAACCTGTCCCCCGCCGCCATGGGCTATGCCAAGAAGACGACCAACCGCAACCCCAAGGGCCAGATGCGCAAGAAGCAGTCTGAGTACGCCATGCAGATGACCGAGAAGCAGAAGGTCAAGTTTGTCTACGGCGTGATGGAGAAGCAGTTCCATATGTACTACGAGAGGGCCAGCCGCATGCAGGGCAAGACGGGCGAGAACCTGCTCACCCTCATCGAGCGCCGGCTGGACAACGTGGTGTACCGCCTGGGCTTCGCCATGACCCGCCGGGAGGCCCGTCAGCTCACCACCCACGGCCACTTCACCGTCAACGGCCAGCGGGTGGACGTGCCCTCCTACCTGGTCAAGTCCGGCGACGTGATCGAGGTGCGGGAGAAGAGCCGCGCTTCCGTCAAGTTCAAGCGCCTGACCGGCGAGGACGCCCCCATCGTCAACGTGCCGAAATGGCTGGACCGCAATAAAAATACCCTCCAGGGCACCGTCGTTGCCATGCCCACCCGGGACGACATCGACTTCCCCGTGGAAGAGCACCTCATCGTCGAGCTGTATTCTAAGTAATTTTTACGGCCCGCCAGGAGGACGTTTGGTGTGTAGGGGCGCGCAGCGCGCGCCTGCGGGCGGCCATAGGCCGCCCCTACACGCAGGCGGACCTGTAGGGCGGGACGACCCGGCCCGCCGTGGATATGGTGGTTTGGGCAAACGGCACACCGGGGTCGTCGCGCCCTACGCCTGTTTGGCCAGGCCCGGCGGGTATGACAGACTTAGAGAACCCTCAGATATTGGTGAGCTGAATGAGGCGGCGCGGACGTGCCGCCGAGAAAAGGAGGGTATTCCAGCATATGATAGAAATTGAAAAGCCCCGCATTGACTGTATCGAAAATCCCGGCGACGCCTCCTACGGCAAGTACGTGGTGGAACCGCTGGAGCGGGGTTACGGCACCACCCTGGGCAACTCCCTGCGGCGGATTCTGCTGTCCTCGCTGCCTGGTACCGCAGTGACTTCTATCAAGATCTCCGGGGTCCAGCATGAGTTTACCACCATCCCCGGAGTGAAGGAGGACGTCACTGAAATCGTCCTCAACGTGAAGGGAATCATCGCCAAGCTGTACTGCGAGGGCGTGAAGACCGTCCATATTGAGGCCGCCGGGGAGTGCAAGGTCACCGCCGGCGACATCAAGGCGGACGCCGATGTGGAGATTTTGAATCCGGACCTGCACATCGCCACCCTGGGGCCGGACGCCACGCTCTCCATGGAGCTGACCCTGTCCCACGGCCGGGGCTATATCCCCGCCGACAAAAACAAGCCCACCCAGTCCATCATTGGGATCATCCCTGTGGACTCCATCTATACCCCCGTGCGCAAGGTCAACTACACGGTGGAGAACACCCGCGTGGGGGACGCCACCGACTACGACAAGCTGACCCTGGAGGTGTGGACCAACGGCACCATCGACGCCCGTGACGCCGTCTCCCTGGGCGCCCGCATCCTGTGCGACCACTTCACTCTGTTCACCGACCTGTCCGAGACGATGGGCAACCGTTCCACCGTGGTGGAGAAGGCGGAAGCCCAGCGGGACAAGGTGATGGAGATGACCATCGACGACATGGACCTGTCCGTCCGCTCCTACAACTGCCTGAAGCGGGCCAACATCAACACGGTGGAGGACCTGATCTCCAAGACCGAGGAAGAGATGATGAAGGTC
>JAAWNI010000249.1 GCA_022798855.1 Lawsonibacter sp.
GCACTTGAGAAGAGGTAAAAAGGAGGGGAGGAAAAATGGCGCGGGGCAAGGCGGAGGATGCAGGCGGGCTGACGCCCGCCAAAGACGACAACGCCGCCCTGTGCCATTTTGGCCGCCGAACTTTACCGATTTTCAAGTGCGCCGACTATATACAAGTCAGCCGGCCACGATGGGGCAGACCGGGTGGAACTGGTGGACCTCCTCCTCGCCCCGGAGGAGCCGCAGTCCGCCCAAGGCCAGGGCCTCCATCTCGTTCTCCCCGGGGATGACCACCACCCGGCACAGGTTATGGAGGTAGTCGATGACCATGCCGGTGAGCATTTTGGAGTTGGCCAGCCCGCCGGTGAGGATGACGGCGTCGATCAGCTCCTTAAAGCAGGCCAGCATGGTGCCCACCCCCTTGGCGATCTGGAGGGCCTGGGCCTGATAGACCAGGGCGGCCCACTCATCCCCCTGGGCGATGCGCCGCTCCACCTCCTGGCAGTCGTGGGTGCCCAGCAGGGCGGACATCCCCCCTTCGCCCCGCATTTTTTTCAGCATTTCGGCCTTGGTGTATTTGCCGGAGTAACACATGTCCAGCACATAGAGCATATTCAAGCTGCCGCCCCGGTCGGGGGAGAAGGGGCCGGCGTCGTCCGACACGGAGTCGATGATCCGGCCGTGGCTGTGGGCGGAGACGGAGATGCCGCCGCCCAGATGGGCCACCACCAGATTCAGGTCCTCATACCGCCGGCCCATGGCCTGGGCGTACTTGTGGCCGGTGGCCCGGGCGTTGAGGACATGGCAGAAGCTGGTGCGGGTGACCTCTTTAAAGCCTGTGACCCGGGCTTCGGGAAGGAGCTCGTCGCTGGTGACGGCGTCGTAGATGTAGGCGGGGATGCCCAGGGGCTGGGCGAACTCCCGGGCCATCAGCCCGCCCAGGTTGGAGGCGTGGTCGAATACCGTGTGGTGGAGCAGGCAGTCGGCCAGGGCCTCGTCCACCGGGTAGCCGCCGGAGACGATGTTGGGGATGATGCCCCCCCGGCCCACCACGGCGGACAGCTGCGGTAGCTGGTAGCCCTCCAGGGCCAGCCAGCTGCGCACCATGCCCACCCGGTAGTCAAGCTGGTCGTTGAGGGTGGGGTAGGGGGCCAGGTCCGGGTTGGTGTGGACCACATTTCGGGCCATCAGGGGGCGCTCGTCCCGGTAAACCGCCGCCTTGGTGCTGGTGGAGCCGGGATTCAGGACCAGAATATCATATGACATGGTTGACCTCCATTCCATAGGCTCCCTCAGAGAGGGAGCTGTCAGCCCGCAGGGCTGACTGAGGGAGTAATCTGTTGCCGAACTCCCCCCGTCACGGCTTCGCCGTGCCACCCCCCTCTAAGAGGGGGGCATTATTTCATCGCCGCGCAGATGAGGATGGACCAATATTTTTCCTCCGCCGTGGCCCCCCGGGAGTTGACGGTGATGGGGGCCGTGGCGCCCAGCACCACCCCGGCCATCTCCCCGCCGGCCAGGCCGTAGAGGGACTTGCCCAGCAGGTTGCCCGCCGCGATGGAGGGGGCCAGCAGGATGTCGGCGTCCCCCGCCACCGGGCTGTGGTAGCCCTTCACCCGGGCGGCTTCCCCGTCGGTGGCCAGGTCCAGGGCGATGGGGCCCTCCACAACGCAGGGGCCGAAGTCCCCCCGGCCCCCCTCCGCCTTTAGCTCGGCCGCGTCCGCCGTCTCAGGCATGGCGGGGGTTACCGCCTCCACGGCGCACAGGACCGCCGCCTTGGGGCGGTCGTAGCCCAGGAAGCGGCAGAAGTCCACCGCGTTCTTCAAAATATGCCGCTTCTGCTCCAGGCTGGGGGCCACCACCATCCCGCCGTCGGTGACGTAGAGCAGTTTGTGGTAGCTGGGCACGTCCAAAATGGCTACATGGGACATGACCGCCCCGGCCCGAATGCCCCGCTCCTTGTTGACCACCGCCTTGAGGAGGGCCCCAGTGGGCAGCATCCCCTTGATGAGCATGGCCCCCTGGCCCCCGCGGATGAGTGCTACCGATTTCTCGGCGCACTGGACGTCGTCCCCGGCGTCCACCACCTGGTCCGGCGCCAGCTCCTCCCCCAGGCGCTGGGAGATGGAACGGATCTCCTCGCCTCGCCCCACCAGAATGGGGTGGATCAGCCCGTCCCGCCGGGCGGCGAAGACCCCTTGGAGGGTGTGTTCGTCGTGGGCCGCCGCCACTACCGCCGTCTTGGGCGGCAGGCTGCGCAGCTTGCCCTTTAATTCGTGAAAACCGGCAATAACCATGGAGCATCCCCTTTTCTTGTTGATAGGTACAGTTTAACATTTTCCAGCAAAAATGTATAGGACAAAATTGCCCGTTTGACGGGATAAAAAAGCCAGCGCGGATCAGTACCGCGCCGGTCTTTTAGGTTGTGAATACAGCTTTTTAGAACCTGTATTCATAAGTGAAAATGCCGGATGGACGAGGAATTTTGCCGCCCTGCAAGGCAAAAAATCACAGGAATCCTTTGTGGATTTCAAGATT
>JAAWNI010000250.1 GCA_022798855.1 Lawsonibacter sp.
TTCAGTCATTCATGCGAAATTTGCAGCATCATCCGCCTCTCGTGTCCTGCTTTTTCCTCCACTCGGCGCTTTCCTATCTTTAGCTACGGAAGTAATAGCTTTCAACGCCACTTTTGCTTCTGTTTGGGATATTTTCCTCTTTATTAGTCTGGTTGGCTTTTTTGTCCAATTTATTACATAACTGGCTATATGCTTGCCGCGGCCGTTTTTGCTGGACTTTTTCCCTCTTTTGCGGTAAACTTTACCTTAACTCTATTGACCAAGGAGATAATTTATGGACCCAATCATTCAAACCCTGGCCCGGGAGCTGGGCCGCGCCGGCGAACAGGTGGAAAACGTGGTAAAGCTCATCGACGAGGGGGCCACCATTCCTTTCATCGCCCGATACCGCAAGGAGCTCCACGGCTCCATGGACGACCAGCTGCTCCGGGAGCTGGCCGACCGGTTACAATATCTGCGCAACCTGGACGCCCGGAAAACTGAGGTAAAGACCTCCATCGAGAACCAGGGCAAGCTCACGGAGGAGCTGTCCGCCGCCATCGACTCCGCCGCCACCCTGGCCGAGGTGGAGGATCTGTACCGGCCTTACAAACAGAAGCGGCGCACCCGGGCCACCATCGCCCGGGAGAAGGGCCTGGAGTCCCTGGCCGCTCTGGCCTTCGCCTACGGCCCGGCGGTGGACATGGCGGCGGCGGCCCTGGACTACATCGACCCGGAGAAGGGGGTGGAGACGGCGGAGGACGCCCTCCAAGGGGCCAGCGACATCATCGCCGAGCTCATTTCCGACGACGCCGACGTGCGCAAGGAGCTGCGCCAGCTCTATCTGCGCCGGGCCATGCTGGTGTCCAAGGCGGCGGACAAGGAGCCGGAGGACACCGTCTACCGCCTGTACTACGACTTCAAGCAGCCGGTGGGCCGGGTCCAGGGCTATCAGGTCCTGGCGGTCAACCGGGGGGAGCGGGAGAATATTTTAAAGGTCTCCGTGGAGCTGGACCAGGAAACCGCCCACATCGCCGTCCGGCGTATGGTGGTGCCCAACCGTGCGGCCATGGACTTTGTCCGCTCGGCGGCGGACGACGCCTACGACCGCCTGATCCAGCCCTCCATGGAGCGGGAAATTCGTAACACCCTCACCGACCAGGCCAACGAGGGGGCCATCCACATGTTCGCCCTCAACCTGCGTCCGCTGCTGATGCAGCCGCCCGTAAAGGGCAGGGTGACCATGGGCCTGGACCCCGGCTACCGCATGGGCTGCAAGGTGGCGGTAGTGGACGGCACCGGCAAGGTGCTGGACACCGCGGTGGTCTACCCCACCCACGGGCAGCGCCAGAAGGAGGAGTGCATTGCCAAGCTGTCCGCCATGATCCGGAAGCACGGGGTGGAGCACATTGCCATCGGCAACGGCACCGCCAGCCGGGAGACTGAGCAGATGACGGTGGAGCTGATCAAAAAACTGGGCGGGGGCGTCTCCTACATGATCGTCAGCGAAGCGGGGGCATCGGTGTACTCCGCTTCCAAGCTGGCCGCCGAGGAGTTCCCCCAGTTTGATGTAAACCTGCGCTCCGCCGTGTCCATCGCCCGGCGGCTCCAGGACCCCCTGGCCGAGCTGGTAAAGATCGACCCCAAAGCCATCGGGGTGGGCCAGTACCAGCACGACATGCCCCAGGCCCGGCTGGGCGAGGCCCTGGACGGGGTGGTGGAGGACTGCGTCAACGCCGTTGGGGTGGACGCCAACACTGCCTCCCCCTCCCTGCTCCAGCGGGTGTCCGGCCTTACCGCCGCCACCGCCAAAAACCTGGTGAAGTACCGGGAGGAGAACGGGGCGTTCACCACCCGGAAGCAGCTCCTCAAGGTGCCCAAGCTGGGCCCCAAGGCCTTTGAGCAGTGCGCCGGCTTCATCCGGGTGCCCGAGAGCAAGAGCGTGCTGGACAACACAGGGGTCCACCCGGAGAGCTACGGGGCGGCGGAAAAGCTCCTCGCCGCCTGCGGCTTCTCTTTGGAGGACGTGAAGGCGGGGAGCATCTCGGAGCTGAAGGCCAGGGCGGAGGAGGTTGGCTATGAGGCCCTCAGCGAAACCTGCGGGGCGGGGGCCCCCACCCTGGCGGACATTGTGAAGGAGCTGTCCAAGCCCGGCCGGGACCCCCGGGACGAGCTGCCGCCCCCCATTCTGCGCACCGACGTGATGGACGCCAAGGACTTGAAGCCGGGGATGGAGCTCCAGGGCACGGTGCGCAATGTCATCGACTTCGGCGTGTTCGTGGACATCGGCATCCACCAGGACGGGCTGGTCCACATCTCCAAGCTCCCCCGGCGGGTAAAGCACCCCTCCGAGCTGCTCAGCGTGGGTGACGTGGCCACCGTTTGGGTGGTGGAGGTGGACGAGAAAAAGAAGCGGATTTCGCTGACGATGAAAAAACCTTAGAACCTGTATTCATAAGTGAAAATGCCGGATGGACGAGGAATTTTGCCGCCCTGCAAGGCAAAAAATCACAGGAATCCTTTGTGGATTTCAAGAT
>JAAWNI010000251.1 GCA_022798855.1 Lawsonibacter sp.
GCGTAACACTCAGTAGGGGCGGATATCATCCGCCCGCAAGGTGGCGCGGCACAGCCCTTCCGGACGGGCGGGTATTACCCGCCCCTACAAAATCACTGTTGGTAATTTAGAAGATTGCTATAAGGATGCCAAGGAGAATACCATGCCAAGATACAGCCACCGCAGCAGAACACGCAAGAGAAACAGAGGCCGGTTTGGGCCGCTGTTCAAGCTGCTTTGCCTGGTGGCCGTGGGGGTGGCGCTGACTATGGGGGCCACGGTGTTCTTCCGGGTGGAGTCGGTGGTCATCAGCGGCAACGAGCGGTACAGCCAGGAGGAGATCATCGCCGCCTCCGGCATCCAGGTGGGCGACAACCTCTACGGCCTGAACAAGGTGCGCATCGACCAAAATATCCGCACCAGCCTGCCCTACATCGGGGACCTGACCATCAACCGGGCGCTGCCCAACACCATCGTCATCACCGTGACGGAGTGGAACGCGGTGGCGCGGATCGCCGCCCCGGACCCGGAGCAGGCGGCCGCCATTCAGAAGGAGCTGGCCGGGGAGGACCCGGACGCTGAACCACCCCCCCTGGCCCAGGAGTCCTGGCTGATCAGCGTCAAGGGCAAGCTGCTGGAACCCGCCCCGGAGGACTCCGCCGCCATCGCCGTCACCGGCCTGGTCCCCGTGGACCCCCAGGCGGGCAGCGTCCTGAAAACGGCGGACTCGCAGTCCCAGCAGTTCGCCGCCCTCACCACCCTGCTGGAGGAGCTGGAAAACAGCGGCATCACCGAGCAGGTTTCCAGCATCCACTTCGAGTCCACTTACCTGATCCTGCGGTATCTGGACCGCTTCGACGTGAAGATGAAGCTGCACGCCGACTTCAACTACAACATCCGCCTGACACAGGCGATACAGCTCCAAATCGAGTCGGAGTACACCCCCCAGGCCGCCGGCTCCATTGACCTCACCCAGGAATACGGCGCGGTTTACAGCCCGGCCCCCCCGCAGGATATTTCATAGAAAATTGTGGAAACTTTCGTCGGAAGCGGTATTTCCTCTTGACCTATGGAAAAAACTGCGATACAATAAACTATCAACGTGCTTTCACACAGGGCTCCCTTTTTGAAAAGGACCCACTTTTTACATAGGAGGAACAACGATGGCGTTCGGATTGGATATCGGTCCTGATAGCGTGGTAAATATCAAGGTAGTCGGCGTTGGCGGCGGTGGAAACAACGTGGTCAACCGCATGGTACAGGCGGAAACTGAGGGCGTGGAATTCATCGCAGTCAACACGGATAAGCAGGCGCTGATGACCTCCAGCGCCACAGTCAAGATCCAGATCGGCGAGAAGCTGACCGGCGGCAAGGGCGCGGGGGCCAATCCCGAGATCGGCCGCAAGGCCGCCGAGGAGAGCCGAAAGCAGATTACCGAGGCGCTGGAGGGCACTGACATGGTCTTTGTCACCGCCGGCATGGGCGGCGGCACCGGCACCGGCGCGGCCCCCATTGTGGCGGAGGTGGCCCAGGAGCTGGGCATCCTCACGGTGGGCGTGGTCACCAAGCCCTTCCACTTCGAGCGCGCCCAGCGGATGCGCCAGGCGGAAGCGGGCATCGCCGAGCTGCGGGACCGGGTGGACTCCCTGGTCATCATCCCCAACGAGCGGCTCAAGCTGGCCAGCGACCAGAAAATCACCTTGGCCAACGCCTTTGAGATCGCTGACGATGTGCTGATGCAGGCGGTCAGGTCCATCTCCGACCTGATCAACGTGGCCGGAACGGTCAATCTGGACTTTGCCGACGTGTCCTCCATCATGAAAAACGCCGGCCGGGCCCACATGGGCGTGGGCCGGGCCGCCGGCAAGAACAAGGCGGAGGACGCCGCCAAAATGGCGGTGTCCAGCCCCCTGCTGGAGACGGCCATCAGCGGAGCCAAGGGCGTGCTCATCAACGTCACCGGCTCCCTGGACATCGCCCTGGAGGAGGTGGAGATCGCCGCCAACCTGGTGGGCGAAGCCGCCCAGACGGACAACGTCATCTTTGGCGCGACCTTCGACGAGAACCTGGAGGACGAGATCCGGGTCACCGTCATCGCCACCGGCTTCGAGGAGGGCCAGACTATTCCCTTCCCCAATCAGGTTTCGGAGCCCGCCCCCGTCTTTGCAGCCCCGGAGCCTGAGCCAGCCCCCGTGGAGGAGGAAGCCCCCCCTGCCCAGCCGGAGCCGGAGGTCCACAAGCCTGCGGTGGAGGACGATGATTGGAAAATCCTGGAGGACATTTTCAGCAAGAAACGGCGCTGATATGACCGCCCTGCCAACCGGCAGGGCGGTTCAACTTTTGAAAAACACGCTATCGTCTCTTTAAGGCTCCCTCTTTGAGGGAGCCGGCACCGCCGCAGGCGGTGGCTGAGGGAGTAAAACAGCGGCTATATATAGTCGACACACTTGAAAATCGGTAAAGTTCGGTGGCCAAAATGCCACAGGGCGGTGTTGTCGTCTTTGGCGGGCGTCAGCCCGCCTGCATCCTCCG
>JAAWNI010000005.1 GCA_022798855.1 Lawsonibacter sp.
GGACTTGGTGGCGGCCTGCTGGCTCACCATGGCGGCCACGCCGGAGGGGGCCCAGGGGCAGGTGACCTTCCAGGTGGCGTTTTTCTTGCCGCCGCAGGAGGCGAGCAGCGCTACGCACATAGCGCCCACAAGGGCAAGGCTGAGCATTTTCTTTTTCATGATTTTACTCCTTTTTGTTTTTTCAGGCGCAGTCCGTGTCGCTCCTCCGCACCTGTAGTATTTTTAATGTAGCATGTGGACAAGCTCCCTTGCAACATCTTTTTTCAAATAATATAAAAAGTTGTATGGTCATCGCCCTTATTACAAAAACTTGTCTGAAATCTTTTCGGTTTTCATGTGTTTTATACAAACGATGCTATATATCTGGTCCACAGCCCGCGCCAGCCCCAGCCCCACAGGCGCGCAGCGCGTCGGTTTGGCTTCGGGGCATGATAGAATGCACGCCTGAAAATCAACTCCCTCAAAGAGGGGCCTTATCGTCCACAGCGCATTTTCCACAAGCTAAAAACCCGGCGCGGCGTTATGCCGCGCCGGGTTTGGTTTTTTTGACAAGCTGTTATTGAAACTGGACGACCACGCTGTACCGGCGGTCAATGGCTTTCACGACCGGCTCGTAGACCTCCTTTACCATCCTGAGGGCAGCCTCATCCGCCGCCTGCCCGTTCGCGGCGGTGTCAAACTCCTCCTCCAACCGGGCGCGCAGCTCCCGCTCGATGGTGTTGTAGTCGGCCACGGTCAGCTTGATGTCCCCCCAGGCCAGCAGGCCCTCCTTCACGTCGTCAATGATGATGTTGTTCGGATTGATGTCAATGGACTCCAAATAGGCGTGTCCGATTCGGATGGTGACCGTCTTTTTCTCCTTATCCTCGACCACATTGGCCGCGGTCAGGCGGTCCAGGTCCACAACAAAGCACCCCGTTCCGGTATAGGAAACATTCTGCGTCTTCTTCATAAAGTCAAAGTCCAGCTGATTGATGAGCCGGTCGGTCAGCTTGGTGGACACCGTGCCGTTCTGGGTGCGGACGATCAGCTTTCTGGTTTCATTTTGGCGGGAGAGGATGACGTCGGAGAAATTGACCTCCACGCCGCTGGGCGACAGATAGACCGTGTCTAAATCGACCGGCTCAATGCCGTCTGAGACTTCCACGCGCAGGGGGCCGGCGCCGTGGGCGCACCCCCAGATGATTACGGCCAGGACCAGCGCGGCCAGTGTGCCGGCGGCGGCGTTCCAATAGAGCTGTGTGTTTTTCATGGCTTTTCCTCCCCCGCGGAAGCCGGCTCAGGCTCCCGCTCCGGACTGGAGGCACGGCGCTTTCTGATGGCGGGCATGGGGATGGTGATTTGGAAGATTTCCCCCAGCATCCACTTAAGGACCAGGAAGGTGATCAGCGGCATAAGGCAGTTGGTCAGAATCAGAATGGCGATGGAATTCATACACCGGCGGATGGTGTTCTGAAAGTGGAGCATCAGGTCGGAGATGCCGTGGATGGCGGTCTGGAAGAGGTCCGACAGCTTTTCAAACATGGTCTTATCATCCGCGCCGTCCTCCATGGCCTGGTTGAGCTTGCCCGCGCCGTCCTCCGTCTCCTGGATTGTCTCGTTGACATACGCCGTGAGGTCGGCGGTGGCGATGTCGGTGATGCGCGTGCTGCACGGCACGACAAAGGCCACCGCAAAGCCGAGCGCGCAGAGCCGGACCGCCAGGCCCTTCAAAAAGCGCTGCCTTGTGGCGGTGTAGGCGGCCCCCGCCAGACAGGCCAGGGGGATGAGGACGGCAAACGCCGCCTTGATTCCATACCAGATCAGGACCTTCTCCAGAAACAGGACCACGAGGATGGCCACAAAATAGAGGTTCATGTCCGCCAGGCTGTCCGCCAAGGGGGTCGCGAAGTCGTCCGGCAGCGCGGAGATCGCTAAAGAAGCGGAAATGGTGGCCGCTGAGAATTTCATCACCGTATCGCTGCTCTCCTCCACGCTCTCCAGGGAGCTTTGGACAAAATTTGACTCCGGAAGCCGCGCCGAGACGACGAAAAAGGAAAGCGCGGCCACAAGGATCAGCGACAGGATTTTAACGGCCAGAACGGCCCGCTGTTCAGATAGCATCCTATTTTCTCCTTCCTCATTTCAGACGTGGTTCTCAGTGAGTATAAAACCGGCCGGCCACGGCTGTCAAGCCGCCGGCAGGAATTTTGCCGCTCCGGCGCCCCAAATTGACCTCCTCCAAATGAGGGATTCCACAAAAAAATCTGTTTGTTCCACCTTCCCCCACATGTTATACTGAGAACACCATATTTTGATTGGGAGGACGATTCATATGAAAATTGTAGTTCTGGACGGCTATACCGAAAATCCCGGCGACCTGAGCTGGGACGGACTGGGCAGGCTGGGTGAGCTGACGGTTTATGACCGCACCAGCCTCACCGACGAGGACGAAGCCATCTCCCGCATCGGAGACGCGGAGGTGGTCTTTACCAACAAGACACCCATCACCAAAAAGGTCATTGACGCCTGCCCCGGCGTTAAATTCATCTCCCTGCTGTCCACCGGCTACAACGTGGTGGATTACGCCTATGCCGCCGAAAAGGGCATCCCCGTCGCCAACGTCCCCACCTATGGCACCGCCTCGGTGAGCCAGTTCTCCATCGCCCTGCTGCTGGAGGTGTGCCACCACATCGGCCACCACGACGCCTCCGTCCACGCCGGAAACTGGGCCAGCTGCGCCGACTGGTGCTACTGGGACTACCCCCTCATCGAGCTGGAGGGCAAGACCATCGGCGTTGTGGGCTTTGGCCGCATCGGCCAGGCCGAGGGCCGGGTGGCCAAGGCCCTGGGCATGAAGGTGCTGGCCTATGACGTCTACCCCAATGACAGCGGCCGGGAGATCGCCGAGTACGTGGACCTGGACGCCCTTCTGGCCCGATCCGATGTGATCACCCTCCACTGCAACCTGACCCCGGAGAACACCGGCTTTATCAACCGGGACTCCATCGCCAAAATGAAGGACGGGGTCATCCTCATCAACAACGCCCGGGGCCAGCTGATTCACGAGCAGGACGTGGCCGACGCCCTGAACAGCGGCAAAATGGGGGCCGCCGCCCTGGACGTGGTGTACACCGAGCCGATCCGGGCGGACAACCCCCTCCTCCAGGCCAAAAACTGCATCATCACCCCCCACATCTCCTGGGCGCCCAAGGAGAGCCGCCAGCGGATCATGGACTGCGCCGTGGCGAATGTCCGGGCCTATCTGGAGGGCAGCCCCATCAACGTGGTCAACCTGAAATGAGGAGGGGGCAGCTATGAGCCTGCGTTCCGACGCCCAGATTATCATTTCCCGGGCAATCCAGGCCGTTCAGCCCGACGCGGCGGTGAAGCGCGCCCTCCGGGGGCAGGAGTTCCCCGGCCGGGTGGTGCTGGCGGCGGCGGGCAAGGCCGCCTGGCAGATGGCCAGGGCCGCCAAGGACTGCCTGGGGGAGCGAATCGACGCCGGCGTGGTGGTCACCAAGTACGGCCACGCCCCCGGGGAAATCCCCGGCTGCGCCTGTTATGAGGGGGGGCACCCCGTCCCCGACGGGAACTCCTTCCGGGGCACCCAGGCGGCGCTGGACCTGGTGTCCGGCCTGGCGGAGGAGGACGCCGTGGTTTTCCTGCTGTCCGGCGGGGGGAGCGCCCTGTTTGAAAAGCCCCTGATCCCCGGGGAGGAGCTTCAGGATATCACCAATCAGCTGCTGTCCAGCGGAGCGGACATTGTGGAGATGAACACCATCCGAAAGCGGCTGTCCGCCGTCAAGGGCGGGCGGTTCGCCCAGCTGTGCGCCCCCGCCCAGGTGTTCTCCATCGTCCTCAGCGATGTTTTGGGGGACCCGCTGGACATGATCGCCTCCGGCCCCGCCTGCGCCGACCGGTCCACCTGCGCCCAGGCCCAGGAAATCGCGGAAAAATACGGCCTGCGGCTCACCCCCCAGGCCAGGGCGCTCCTGGCCCAGGAGACGCCCAAGGTGCTGGACAATGTGGAAACCCAGATTACCGGCAGCGTCCGGGAGCTGTGCGCCGCCGCCGCCGGGGCGGCCCGGGAGCTGGGCTATGAGCCTTTCATCCTCACTGACACGCTGTGCTGCCAGGCCCGGGAAGCTGGATCCTTCCTGGCTTCCATCGCCCGCACCCATTGGGGGCGGGGGCGGAAGCTGGCCTTTCTGGCCGGGGGCGAGACGGTGGTGAAGCTCACCGGCGCCGGCAAGGGGGGCCGGAATCAGGAGCTGGCCCTGTCCGCCGCCCAGGGCATTGACGGCCTGGACGGCGTCCTGATTTTCTCCCTGGGCTCCGACGGCACCGACGGCCCCACCGATGCCGCCGGCGGCATGGTGGACGGAGGCACAGCCGCCCGGCTCCGGGAGCGGGGCCTGTCCATCCACCAGGTTCTGGCGGACAACGACGCCTACCACGCCCTGGCCCAGGCGGACGGCCTGATTTTCACCGGGCCCACCGGCACCAACGTCAACGACGTGGCGGTCGTGCTGATCGATGTAGAATAGACTCCCCAAGCATGGCAAATGCCCTGGCAAACTTTCTTTGTCAGGGCATTTCTGCTGTCACACTGTCTGACGCTCGTCGGGGAAAATGATTTTATTAACGAAGAAGAAAATAACCATGGAAATACCGCCGTTCAGCACGGTGGACCCGATGTTATAGACGGCGGGCGGTACAAACAGGCCGGCCACCGCCACCCAGATGCAGTTGATGGAGTTGACGATGCAGGTGATCACGATAAAGGCCGCCAGATACCAGCCGATCTGCTTGGCCAGGCTGCCGTGGCTGCGGAAGACGAAATTCCGCTGAATGGGGAAGTTGATCACCTCGCCGATGACCATGGCCACCATGTAGGCGCAGAAGTAGGCCAAGCCGCCGTGGTTCTGGTCATAGCCCAGGATATTCCATTCAAAAGTTTCCCCGAACATGGTCACAGGGATGCCGGGCCAGCCGAAGGACCGGGTCCCCAGCCCCGCGAAGGCGGCGGGCAGGAAGGTGAGGAGCAGGTATTTGAACACGGTAATCAGGTTGCTGACGATGACAAACAGCCCGCCCTCCCGGATCCACTTCGCCGCGCCGGGGTGCTTTTGGGCAAAATCATTCCAAAAATTCACAGTACATCCCCCTTTACTGAATGGCGTCAGCCGCTTTATGCTTTTTCCCAGCGCGGGCAAAGCCGCCGATGATCTGGCCCAGGCCCTTGAAGAAATGGCCGTTGACCACCGTGAGGATGCCCTCCGCCGACTCCATGGTGCAGATGCCGCCGGTCATTTTGGCGATGCCCCGGAAGGGCATGTTGTAATTGAACATCAGGTTCAGGTTGGGAGTGCCCTTCTCCATGCTTTTGTTCAGCATGCTGGTCAGCCGCCTGTAGACAAACCGGGCCAGGCCGCTCTTGGCGTAGTACATCTGGCACAGGGCGTCGTTCATGGTGAGGGTGCCGCTCCAGGAGCTGTCGGGGATGGGGCGGCCCAGCAGGGCCTCGAACTGCCGGTCGGAGACGGCCCCGACCCGGCCGCTGTAGTAGTCGGACAGCTCCGCGGCGTCATAGGGGTTTTCCGCCCCGGTCCCGGCGGCGGAGACGGCCCCGGTGAGCCTGATGTCCGCCGCGGAGGCCCCGATCATCACCTGGTACTCGCCGCCCTCCACCTCGAACCGGTTGGTTTTCACGTTGAAATACCGGAAGGCCTTGTCGTCCAGGGGGATGGTGACGGTCCTGCGCTCCCCGGCCCTGAGAAAGACCTTTTGGAAGCCCTTCAGCTCCTTGGCGGGGCGGAACACCTGGGCGTCCGCCTTGCCCACGTACAGCTGCGCCACCTCCGCGCCGTCCACCTCTCCGGTGTTGGTGATGGTAAAGGTGGCTTCCTTGTCGGTGGCCTTTAAATCACTGTACTGGAAGGTGGTGTAGCTCAGGCCGAAGCCGAAGGGGAAGAGGACGGGGATGTTGGCTGTCTCATAGCAGCGGTAGCCTACATACAGCCCCTCCCGGTACTCGGCGCTGCGCTGTTTGGCGGGGAAGTAGGGGGCGGAGGGCACGTCCTCGTATTTGACGGGGTAGCTCTCGGCCAGCTTGCCGGAGGGGTTGATGTCCCCCATGAGGGCTTTCAGCATCGCCCCCGCCCCGGCCTGCCCACAGAGGTAGCCGTGGATCACCGCCCGGCACTTGTCCAGCCAGGGCATCTCCACCGCCGACCCGGCGGACATCACCGCCACCACGTTGGGGTTGGCGGCGGCCACGGCTTCCAGCAGGTCGATCTGGCTCTGGGGCAGCCTCATGTGGGGGCGGTCCAGGCCCTCGCTCTCGCTGATCTCGTCCAGGCCAATGTAGAGCAGGACCACGTCCGCCTGTTTCGCCAGCTCCACGGCCTTGGCCCGCATGGCCGGGTCGCCCTTGCCGGAGCGGGGGTATCCCGGCTCAAATCCAACTACATTCAGTTGATAATTACCGATAATATCCATGGCGTTGTCAACCCTGGTGGCGTTGACCACGGAGGAGCCCGCCCCCTGATACCGGGCCTTCTGGGCGAACTCGCCGATCACGGCGGCCTTCACCCCCTTGTTCAGGGGCAGGAGGTTCCCCTCGTTTTTCAGCAGGACGATGGACTCCCCGGCGGCCTTCTCGGCCAGCCTGTGGTGGGCGTCCGCGTCGAAGGGCTTATCCCGCAGCGGCTCGATGGCCCGGGTGACAGACAGAACCACGTCCAGCAGCTCATCCACCCGGCGGTCAATGGCCTCCCCGCTGATTTTCCCGTCCTTGACGGCCTGGACCAGCTCCAGGTCGGAATCCCCCCGGGTGGTGGGCATCTCCAGGTGGGAGCCCGCCCGGACGCCTTCCACATGCTCGTTGGAGCCGCCCCAGTCGGAGACGACAAAGCCGTCGAAGCCCCACTCGTCCCGCAAAACCTCCTGGAGCAGGTGGTAATTCTCGTTGGCGTAGACCCCGTTGACCCGGTTGTAGGCGGACATGAGGGACTTGGCCCCACCCTCCTTGACGGCGATCTCAAAGCCGGTGAGGTATATCTCCCGCAGGGTGCGCTCGTCCACCACCGAGTCGGAGGCCATCCGCCGCAGCTCCTGGGAGTTGCAGGCGAAGTGCTTGGGGCAGGCGGCCACCCCGTTTTTCTGGATGCCCCGGATATACCCGGCGGCCATTTTGCCCGCCAGATAGGGGTCCTCGGAGAAATACTCAAAGTTCCGGCCGCACAGGGGGCTGCGCTTGATGTTCAGCCCCGGGCCCAGCAGGACGCCCACCCCCTGGGACGCGGCCTCCTCCCCCAGGCACTGGCCAACCTCCTCCCCCAGGGCGGGGTCCCAGGAGTTGGCGATGGCGGCGGCGGTGGGGAAGCAGGTGGCGGGCAGGGAGGGGTTCAGGCCCAGCTGGTCCCCCGCCCCCGCCTGCTTGCGGACGCCGTGGGGGCCGTCGGACAGGGTCATATTGCGGACGCCCAGACGCTCCACGCTGCGGGTCTGCCAAAAGTCCTTGCCGGAGAGGAGAAAGCACTTCTCCTCCAACGTCATCTTCTGAATGATATCCTCGTGCTTCATGGGAAGCGCGCTCCTCTCATCAAAAATATCCCCGGCCCGCGCCCGTTTGGGGACACGGGCCGGGGGATCATTTGGAATATTTCCCTCAGCCCTGGCGCTTCTTATAGCCCTTGATGGCCATGAACTCCAGGCCCAGGAGGGCGGCGGCGGCCACCACGTCGGCGGCGATGAGGGCGGTCCTCCACATGGGGGTGGCGGTGGCCTTCTCATAGTTGGCGTCGGTGTAGGCGCGGCTGTTGACGGTGACGTACAGGATATTCTTGGCGGCGGTGCGCATGGCCTGCTGGGCGCCGTTGGTCTCCCGGAACTGCACATTGTTGGTGGCGGTCTGATAGGCCACCAGCATCAGGTCGCACCCGTTCCGGATGGCCTGGTCGGCGCTCATATAGCCGTAGACGCCGAAGTAGTCAGTCTCCACAAAGCCCTGGAAGCCCCACTCGTCCCGGAGGACGTTGTTCAGCAGCTGGGAGCAGCCGCCGGCCCAGCGGTTGCCGATATAGTTGAAGGAGGACATGGCGGCCTCGCAGCCGGCATCCTTCACGCACATCTCGAAGGGCTTGAGGTAGATCTCACGGATGGCCTGCTCGTTGGACCAGGTGCACAGCATGGAGTTGCGGTTGCCCTCCTGGTCGTTCAGGGCGAAGTGCTTCATATAGGAGTACACGCCGTGGTTCTTGGCGCCGGTGACGGCGTTGGCGGCAATGGCGCCGGAGAGCAGGCCGTCCTCGGCGAAATACTCAAAGTTCCGTCCGGCGAAGGCGGTGCGGTGGATGTTCATGGCGGGGGCGTACCAGCCGGAGGTGTTCATCTCGTCGGCCATCTTGCCGATGCTCTCGCCAAAGGCCAGGGCCATGTCCTTGCTCCAGGTGGCGGCGATCATCACGCCCGCCGGGAAGCCCACGGAGCCCACGCCGGTGAAGTTGTTGTTAATGGAAGCGGGGCCGTCGTTGTCGTTGGTGCGGACCTTGCCGATGCTGCTGACGGAGTTGGTCTGATAGCCGCCCAGGGAGATCAGGGCGTTCATGTCGTCCAGGGTCATCTGGTCCAGCAGCTGGTCCCATTTGGGATCGTCGTAGTCCAGGCCCCGCAGGTCCTTGAGCTGCAAGCCGTTCTTGGCCCCGGTGGTGACGGGCTGGGCGTTGGGGTCCTCGTCGGCGGCGGTGGCCTCGGCGGTGAGGTAGTTGTTCTTGTTGTAGAAGCCCGCCTTGTCCTCGGCGCTCATCTCATAGCTGGCGGGGGCGGCGGTGGCGGCGTCGTAGTTGGCGAAGCCGCCGGCCCGGGACAGATAGGTCACGTCGCCCTGGGCGAAGGCGAACTGATTCACCGGGGCGGCCTGGTCGGTGGAGCGGCCGGCGCTGTAGTCAATGTCAGCGGCCTGGGGGAAGGTGACGGCGTCCAGCACGGTGTGGGAATCGGCCCGGAGGGAGATGGTGTAGTCGCCCGCCTCCAGAATATAGCCGCCGCCGCTGATCTTGATGCCGTTGTCATAGGAGGCCAGCTCCTCCTTTGCGATGTCGAAGTGGATGGACTCGGAGGCCCCGGGCTCCAGCAGCCCGGTCTTTTCAAAGGCGACGAGGTTGGCGCTGGCCTTCTCGATGCCGCCGTCGGTGTAGGGGGGGTCGAAGTAGACCTCCACCACCTCCTTGCCGGCTACAGAGCCGGTATTGGTCACCAGAACGTCCATAGAGATGGTATCGCCGTTTACGGTGAAACCGGCAATCTCCTGGGTGAAGCTGGTATAGCTCAGGCCGTAGCCAAAGGGGTACTGGACCACGTCGTCGTAGTTGATCAGGCCCTCGGCGGCGGCCGTCTCATAGAACTTGTAGCCCACATAGATGCCCTCCACGTAGTTGACGAAGGAGGCGGAGGCGCCGGCGGGGTCAAAGCTGCTGGCGTCGCTGTCCATGTCGCTCATGTTGGTGTATTTGAAGTCGCCGAAGTTGTTCCACCAGGGGGTGTTTTTCATGTCCACCACAAAGGTGTCCACGGTGCGCCCGGAGGGGTTCACCGCGCCGGAGACGATGCGGCCCAGGCCGTTGAAGCCGCTCTGGCCGGTGCCGGGGCACAGAATCAGGCCCTTGATCTGGGGGTAGTCGTAAATCCAGTCCAGCTCGAAGGCGTTGGCCCCGTTGTAGACCACAACAACCTTGTCGAAGTTGGCGCACACCAGGTCCACCATCTCCTCCTCCCGGTTGGACAGCTGGAGGAAGTGGTCGCCGGCGTCCCAGTCGTTCCCCTGGTTCAGGGTGTCGTCATAGGAGCCGTTGTAGTAGCCCGCGCCCTGCATCTCGCCGTTGCGCTCGGCCTGGCGGCGGATCCAGCTGCCGTCCACCACGGCGGCCATATCGGTGGGCAGGTCGGCGCCCTCGCCGCCCACACGGGTGATGACGATCATGGCCGTGTCGGAAAAGCCCTTGGCGTTGCTCATCATCTCGTCGGTGTACAGGCTGACGTTGGGCTCGGGCAGGGTCCAGTCCTGGACGGACATGGCCACCTTGGGCCGGTCGGCCTTATAGTCAGTATAGAACTTTTCCAGCTCCTCATTCAGCTCAAACCCGGCGTTGGCCAGCCCCTGGAGCAGGGTGACGGTGGGATAGGCGTCGTTCAGCGCGCCGGAGCCGGTGCCGCCGTAGCAGGGGTTGGTGGAAGCCCAGCCGAACACGTTCAGCTTGGAGCCGCCGGCCAGGGGGAGCAGGCCGTCGTTCTCCAGCAGAACGATGCCCTCCTCGGCCATCTGGGCCACCAGCTGGGTGGCCTCGGCGGTGGTTTCATCGGTGAGGTAAGAGGTTTCGCTGACCAGGTCCAGCATGCTGGACATCGGGCCGGTGCAGATCAGGTTGACCACCACCACCACGGCCAGGAGCAGAGCCAGCCCGGCCTGGGTGCGGATCAGGAATTTTTTGTCTCTGGCCATTTTTCCGCAGGCCGCCACGGCGGCAATGGCCAGCACTGCCAGAATGCCAAGGACGATCAGGTGGTTTTTGATCATGCCAAGTACATTCATGACATCATCCATGTTGATAGCAAGCATTTTATGTTCCTCCTTCTCTGTTGGGCCGGGGCCGGCCGCGCCCCAGCCGTTTACAGGGCGCATGATATCACATTCTATTCTCCCCAACATAGAAGCGGCGCAAACTGCTTGTTTTTCCGCGCGAACTGCTTTCAGACATGTGCGTTTTCCACAAAAAGAAGTCCGGCTGTTTGACATTTCAAACAACCGGCTCTTTGACGGGAATGACAATATTCAGCTCAAACCAGCCGCCCCGATTGTGTATGGTCATGGTTCCGCCGTACTTCTCCGCCGCCCAGCGGATGGACCGGACCCCAAAGCCGTGGTAGGCCCCATCCCCCTTGGTGGACAGGGGCAGGCCGTCCTGAAATTCCAGCTCCCGCTCGCAGCGGTTCCCGCACTGGATGACCAGAAAGTCCTTCTTCCCGTACACCGCCAGGTGGATCAGCCGCCGCTGCCGGTCCGGGATGGTCAGCTCACACTCGATGGCGTTGTCCAGCACGTTGCCGAAGATGGAACAGATATCCATCACGTCCATAAAGTCCAGCCGGGCCCCGTCGGCCACGCAGGTCAGCTCGATGCCGTGGCGGGCGCAGTACAGGCTCTTGCCCGTGAGGACGGTGTCCAGCACCGAGTTCCCCGTCTTGTTCTGGGCCTCATAGGCCCGGATCTCCTCCTCCATGCCGTCCAGAAAGTCGCAGCGCCGCTGGGGGTCCTGCTCCGCCCGGAGGACGGCAATCTGATGCTTCAGGTCGTGGTACTTCCGGTTGACCACGTCGATATTCTCCCGGGACTGCTTGTACTGGACATATTGGTTTTGCAGAATGTTCTGCATGGCGTCCAGCTCCCGCTGGGCATGGAGCTCCCGCCTCTGGATGTGGCAGGCGTACAGCATGGCCACCCCCGCCAGGTCGATGAGGGTGCGGATGTTATAGATGCCCTCGATGGCCGGGCTGGTAAAGGGGATGTCGGTATAGACGAAGGACAGGTTGCTCATCAGAAAGCAGGTGGCGCTGATGACCACCGGCGGCCACAGCTCCCGTGGCCGGAACACCAGGGCAGTGTCCGGGTCCCTCCGCCGGGCCTGGAGCCAGTACATGACAAAGAACACCCCGGCGTACACCGCCGCCAGAAAGAGGGCGGAGAGCAGTAAGGTGCGCCCCGCGCCGCCCTCCAGCCCCAGGAGGTGGCGGGTGTACGACCACAGCTGCCACTCCAGCGAGGCGGCGAACTCCGCCGTCAGGAAGGCGAAGGCCGTGATGTACACCGCCCCCAGCGGGGGGATGTCGCAGCACAGGGCGAGGAGCAAAAACATCAGCCCCACCGCCCCCGCCATGCAGGGCAGCCACAGGACGATGCGCAGCCCGTCCGTCAGGTGGAGGAACAGGCACTGTACCGCCAGCCCCGCGCCCAGAACCCCCCACAGCCGGGGGCCGTCAAAGCGGCGGGGCCGGTTGAGCATGAACACCAGACAGGCGCACCACTCCGCCGCGGCGGTGAACAGCCGGGGGATGTCTGAGAGATAGACCTGGTTCATCCGCTGATCCCCCCTACATAGTCGGCCAGGGCGCTGAGGAAAGGCCCCCGGCGGCCCCGGCTGATGAGGAGCTTGTCCCCCTGGACCACGGCGCAGCCGTCCCGCACCCCGCTGACGTGGGCCAGGTTGACCAGATAGCCCTTGTTGCACCGGATAAAGCCCTTGTCCGCCAGGGCCTCCTCCATCTGCTGGAGGGTGGCCGAGGAGGCGTAGACGCCGTCGCTGGTGTGGAACATCAGCTGGTGCCCCAGCCGCTCCATGTAGTAAATGCCGCCCACCTCCAGCTTCAAAGCGCCCCCCTTGACCGCCACGGTGATGTAGCCGCCCCCACCCTTTTTCACATACCGCAGCACCCGGGTGAGCCGCTGGGAGAAGGAAAAATAGTTCAGCGGCTTGAGGATGTAGTCCAGGGCGTTCACCGAGTAGCCCTGGATTGCGTATTGGGCCAGATTGGTGACAAAGACGATCACCACCTCCGGGTCCACCCTCCGGATGTGGCGCGCCGCCGTCATGCCGTCCAGAAACGGCATGTCCACATCCAACAGGAGCAGGTCGTACTCCGGCCTGTACCGCTCCACCAGGTCCTCCCCGTTGTCGTAGTGGGTGACCTGGAAGCTCCGGCCGGTTTCCCGGCTGTAATCATCCAGAAATTCCTCCAGCTGCCGGAAGCACTGAGGATCGTCCTCCGCGATCAAAACACGGATCATATGCCCGCCCCCTTTCTGAACTCCGAACACGTTGAAAACAGACCTGAACAGTGAGAAAATTATATCATTTTCATTCACTCTATTTCAATACCATTTCAGCGGAAAAGGGAAAAATCCCCCACTATTGTGCATATTTCCATTTTTCAAGGGGCGCCGAACCGGGGGCGTTTTTATAAAGTGGATAAGAAACCCCCTCTAAGTCAAAAGACTCCCCCCTTGGAATAGGCTGGTATTTTTGATAGACTGTCATTACCAATAAAAAAGCGGTCTGTCAGCGGACAAAAATTCATCGAACCGTAAATAAAAGGAAGCCGGTGATTCGAAAAATGAATGAAACCATTGTATCCATGAAGGGGATATGCAAGAGCTTCCCCGGCGTCAAGGCCCTGGATCATGTGGACTTCGCGCTGCGCTCCGGCGAGGTCATGGCCCTGCTGGGGGAGAACGGCGCGGGCAAGAGCACCCTGATGAAGGTGCTCAGCGGCGTCTACCAGCGGGACGCGGGGGAGCTGGAAATCTTCGGGAAGCGGTACGGGGACCTGAACCCCAAGCTGGCCCAGGAGGTGGGCGAGCTGCCCGTGTCCAAGCAGCAGATGGTGGAGATTGCCAAGGCCCTGTCCACCCACGCCAAGGTGCTGATCATGGACGAACCCACCTCCGCCCTCACCGCCCGGGAGATCGACGACCTGTTCCGCATCATTCGGGAGCTGAAATCCAAGGGCTGCGGCATCGTGTACATCTCCCACCGGCTGGAGGAGCTCCAGCACATCGTGGACCGGGTGGCCATCATGCGGGACGGCCAGTACATCACCAGCTTTGACTTCCAGGACGCGTCCTTGGACGAGATCATCGCCTACATGGTGGGCCGGGAGATCAAGGAGAAGTTCCCCCGGGTCGCCTGCAAGAAGGGCAGGAAGGTCTTCGAGGTCAAGGGGCTCAACGCCGGCCGCATGGTGCGGGACACCGACTTCTCCCTGTACGAGGGGGAGATCGTGGGCTTCGCCGGGCTGATGGGCGCAGGCCGCACCGAGACGACCCGGGCCATCTTCGGCGTGGACCCCAAGGACAGCGGACAAATCTTCCTGGACGGCCGGGAGGTTGCCATCAAAAACCCCCGGGACGCCATCCAGGCGGGCATCGTCCTGGCCCCCGAGGACCGGAAGAAGGACGGCCTGTGCACCAAGCTGTCCATCCGGCACAACATCGCCCTGCCCAACCTGGACTTTTTGTGCGACAGGTTCGGCGTAATCAAGTGGGGCATGGAGGCCGAAGCCTGCGCCAAGGCGGTGCAGGACCTGAAGATCAAGACCCCCAGCGTGGAGATCAACGCGGCCAACCTCTCCGGCGGCAACCAGCAGAAGGTGGTGGTGGGCAAGTGGCTGGCCCGGAACTCCCGGGCGGTCATCTTCGATGAGCCCACCCGGGGCATCGACGTGGCGGCCAAGGTGGAGATATACCACCTGATGAACGAGCTGAAAAAGCAGGGCATCGCCGTGATGTTCGTCTCCTCGGAAATGCCCGAGGTCATGGGCATCGCCGACCGCATCATCGTCATGTGCGACGGGCGCATCACCGGCGAGCTGATGGCGGAGGACGCCACCCAGGAGAAGATACTCTCCCTGGCAACCCAGTTTGAAAAGAAAATCGCCATCTAACAGGAGGGCTGACACAATGAATACGAAACAAAACCCCTTAAAGCGTATTTTAAACACCCGGGGCATGGGCGGGGCGCTGACGGCCTTTGCCGGGCTGATCGTCATTTACATCGCCTTCGGCATCATCAACCCCACCGTGTTCTCCGGGCAGAACATCATGAACCTGCTGCGGTCCATGTCCAAGTACCTGCTCATCGGCATCGGCCAGAGCTACATCCTCATCACCGGCAACATTGACCTGTCCATCGGCTCGGTGGCCGACATGAGCGCCATGATCTCCGCCACCCTGATGACCATGGGCGTCCACCCCATCGCCGCCATCCTGGCCACCCTGGCCTGCTGCCTGGTCATCGGCGTGCTCAACGGCCTGCTGGTGGGCAAGTGGAAGCTGCCCCCCTTCATCGCCACCCTGGGGACTATGTTCGTGGCCCGGGGCGTGGCTTACATCGTCAACGGCAACCGCAACACTGACGCCATCGCCTCCGGCATCGGCAAGGAAGCCGCCGACGCCTTCGGCAACTTCTTCTACTACGGCTCCACCTTCGGCATCTACAACACCTTCTGGATCGCCATGGCCCTGTTTGTGGTGTTCTTCTTCCTGCTGTCCGGCACCCGGACGGGCCGCCACATCTACGCCATCGGCTCCAACGTGGACGCCGCCAAGCTGTCCGGCGTCAGCGTACTGGCCACCACCACCAAGGCCTATCTGGTCAGCGCCTTCTGCTCCTGCGTGGTGGGCCTGATCCTGTGCGGCCGTGTGGCAGACCCTGGAGAACGGCCTGAACATGATCGGCGCCCAGGTGGGCATCCAGCGGCTGGTCATCGGCATCATCGTGGTGGTCGCCGTGTTCCTGGACGTGGTCGTCCGCAACGGCACCCGGAAAAAGCCCGCCAAGGCCGGCTGAGCCAACGGAAATTAGACACCGTCAGGTGCTAATTATAAAAAAATAGGAGGATTTATAATGAAAAAGCTTACAGCAATTCTGTGTGCAGCCTGTCTGATGCTCACCGCCATGACCGGCTGCGCCAAGAAGGACAATCCCAGCCAGAGCGGGGGCTCCGGCGGCATGATCGCCCTGATTACCATGGACTCCATCGACCAGCACTGGATCACCCTGAACGAGGGCGCCCAGAAGGCGGCCGGCGAGCTGGGCGTCAACGTCCAGTTCATGTCCCCCAACACCAAGGACGACGCCCAGCAGATCGAGTGCGTCAACAACGCCGTCAGCGCCGGCGCAAAGGCCATCATCGTGGCCGCCAACGGCCCTGACGCCATCTCCTCCGCCCTGAAAGAGGCCAAGGACAAGGGCGTGAAGATCGTCTATGTGGACTCCCCCGCCAATGTGGAAGCCGAGGCCACCTTCTCCACCGACAACAAGGCCGCAGGCAAGACCGCCGGCGAGGAGATGAAGAAGGCCCTGGACGCCAAGGGCGTCACCTCCGGCAAGATCGGCATCATCAACGTCAACGCCGCCACCGACTCCTGCGTGGCCCGGGAGGAGGGCTTCCGCTCCGCCTTTGAGGGCAGCGGCTTCGAGCTGCTGGAGACTCAGTACGGCGAGGGCGACGCCGCCAAGTCCCAGTCCATCGCTGAGAACTACATCACCCAGGGCGTGGAGGGCATCTTCGGCTGCAACGAGGGCTCCACCACCGGCGCCGGCAACGCCATCAAGGCCACCGGAAAGGCCGACATCATCGGCGTGGGCTTTGACAAGTCCGACGCCATCCAGGGCCTGATCGACGACGGCTGCCTGCTGGCCACCATGGCCCAGAACCCCGACGTGATGGGCTATGAGGGCGTGAAGGCCGCTGTGAAGGCCATCAACGGCGAGAGCCTGGGCGGCGCTGTCACCGACACCGGCGTGTCTGTGCTCACCAAGTGATTTCATAGCAGTTTACGCAGCAGGAACGCCGGTTTTCCGGCGTCCCTGTTGAAATAACGGGCCAAAATGATAAAGTAGTAAAAACGGATTGACGCAGGACGGGCGAAGGTTTGTTTGAAAAGCAGCTCCGTGGGAAGAGAGGCAGCTTATGTGGAAGGTTATTATCGCGGATGACGAAAAATTGATCTGCCGCCTTATCGAGACGCTGGTTGACTGGGAGAAGCTGAATATGCGGATTGCAGGCAAGGCAGAGAACGGCCTGGAAGCCCTGCAAATGGTGCGGGAGCTGCGGCCCCACCTGCTTATTACCGACATCCGCATGCCGGGGTGCGACGGGCTGGACCTCATCCGCCAGGCCCGGGAGCTCAGCCCGGATATCGAGATCGTCATCATCAGCGGCTGCGCCCATTTTGAATACGCCCAAACCGCCATCGCCTATGGGGTGGGCAACTACATCCTCAAGCCGGTGAACCAGGCGGAGCTGAACAAGACCCTGCAAAAAATCCTGCTGCGGCTGGAGGAGAAGTCGGAGGGGGGCGCAAGCCGGGGCGGCGGCCAGACCGGCCCCCAGCGGCTCCGGGAGTACCTCATCCGCGACCTGCTGGACGGCCGGCGGGAGTTTACCGAGGAGGAGCTGGCCCAAAATTATCAGTTCCACGTCCAAGGCCGCTGTGTTCAGGCCTTCCTTTTAAAGCTGGACCTGGACGGCGGCGAGCTGGGCGGCCCCGCCCGCTCCATCATCCGGCGGAAGGCGGAGGAGCTGTTCCAGACCACCGTGCTGCCGGTGTGCGCCGAGGGGGCCTTGTATCTGCGGGACTTCTGCGGCTATGGCCTGCTCAGCTATCCAGACGGGGACAGGGACCGGCCCCGCCACGCCCTGCGGGAGCTGCTCAGCAAGCTGGAAGCCAACAAAAGCCTGTTCGGGCAGGTGGTGTTCACCATCGGCCTGGGCCGGCCGGTCCGCCGCGCCCGGGAGCTGGGCGAATCCGTCGCCACGGCCCGGCTGGCGGCGGACGAGCGGCTGATCGAGGGCCGGGGGCGGCTGCTGGAGGAAGCGCCCGCCGCCGCCGACATCCCCAGGCAGGCCCTGCTGAACCGCTACACCAATCTGGTGTACCACGGGATCGAAATCCTGGACGGAGAGCCCCTGCGCCTGTCCAGGGAGAGCCTGCGGGCGGGGGTGCTGGCCGTGCCCAGGATACGGGGCCAAGATATCCTGGAGCTGGTGCTGGACGCCGGGCGTATCTTCGCCCTGCGGGCGGGCGCCGGCGATATGGACGCCTTTCAGGCCCGCTGCGGCCAGCGGGGACGGGCGAGGGCTTTTCCAAGTACCTCACAGAGGTGCGCGTGAACCGCGCCAAGGAGCTGCTGCGGGAGACTGACCTGCCGGTCACCGAGATATGCCAGGCGGTGGGCTACAGCGACCGGAAGCACTTCACCCAGACCTTCCACAAAATGACCGGCGTGAACCCGGCGGAGTTCCGCCGGCTCTACGGATAGCGGGGGCGGGCCATGGGTCAGAAGAAATTTCGATATCTGTCCAGCCGGCTGCTGGCGGCTGGGACAGCGGCGGCGCTGCTGAACACCGCCCTGCTGGCCGCGCTGTGCGCCGCGGCTTCCCGCCTGGGCGGCGGCTGGTGGTGGCTGGCCGCCGCCGGGGCCGCCGCCCTGGCCGCCCTGCTCTGGGCAGCCGTCCTTTGGATACTCCGGCCCTTCTGCCGGCTGGAGCGGAACACCCGCCTGTTTCTGGAGGGCTGCTCCTCCGACAATTGGGACATCTTCCCCTCCCCCGGCGGGCGGCAGATGCAGGAGCGCTTGCGGGAGATGCTGGACTCCTCCGAGCTGCTGAAGCTGAACAAGCGCCAGGCCCAATATCTCGCCCTGCAAAACCAGATCAACCCGCACTTCCTCTACAACACGCTGGAGAGCATCCGCAGCGAAGCCCTCACCGCCGGGCTGACGGCGCTGGCGGACATGACCGAAGCCCTGGCCAGCTTTTTCCGCTACACCATCAGCAAGGTGGAAAACCTGGTGTCGGTGGAGGAGGAGCTGCAAAACTGCGAGACTTACTTTAAAATCCAGCGCTACCGCTTTGCCGAGCGCCTGCAGCTGACCATCCAGTGCGACAGCGGGGACCGGGAGGAAATTTACAACTGCCGCCTGCCCAAGCTGACCATGCAGCCCATTCTGAAAAACAGCATCATCCACGGCACCGAGTGTAAAATCGGCACCGGCCACCTGGCCATCCATCTGGAGGGGGTGGGCAAGCTGCTCCTCATCCGGATATCCGACGACGGCGTGGGCATGGACGAGGAGACCCTGGCCCAGATGAACAGGCGGCTGCAAACCAGCGCCCGGAGCGCCTTCTCCCCCAGCACCCAGGAAAAAGGGGGGATCGCCCTTCTGAACGTGAACAACCGCATCCACCTCCTCTTTGGGGAGGAGTACGGCCTGCGGGTATTCTCTGTCTCCGGGGTGGGGACGGATGTGGAAATCACCCTGCCCGCCATCACCAGCGACCGGGATATCCCCAACAAGGCGGCGCTGGGCACCCTGTGAGGCCAAGCCATGCGAGAAGAAATTCTGCGTATGAACCAGGTGACCTATGTCAGCCAGGGGGTTGTCCGCCTGGACAATTTCAGCCTGACGGTCCGGGCCGGGGAAATCCTGGGGCTGGTGCCCATCAACAACGACGGGCTGGAAGCGCTGTTCTCCCTGCTGAAACAAAACCTCCCCCTGCGCAGCGGCTACGTCTACTACCACGGGAAGCGGGTCAACGGCGGGGAGTGCGTCGTGGTGCAGGATATGGACGACTGCGCCCAGCGGGATTTTCTGGCCCTGCTGGAGTGGGGGGAGCCGGAGAAGGGCCGGCTTCTGGTGGGAGGGGCCCCCTAACCTCCGGCCGGGACCGCTCCATCGCCGTGGTCCAGGAGCGGCCCACAGAGACGATGCTGTTCCCCAGCATGAGCTATATGGACAACCTGTGCTTCAATATGGACCACAGCTTTCCCAACATATGGGCTTCCCGGGGGATGCGCCGGAGCATCTGGGAGGAGTACTCCCCCCTTCTGGGGGCGGAGGCCTTCGACATGCGGGTGGACGACCTCACCGACCGGCAGAAATACGATCTGGTGTTTACCCGCCTGCTGCTCCAGCGGCCCAAAGTCGTATTTTGCATCCATCCCTTTAAAAAAGCCGGGGTGGCCATCCGCAGCCATATCTGGGAGCTGATTGACCGGCTGCTGAAAAAGGACATCGCGGTGGTGATTCTGGCCCTCAATCTGGCCGACTCCCTGGCCCTGGCCGACCGGCTCATCCGGCTGAGATTGGGGAGGATACAGGAAACTTACCGCCGGGAGGACTTTGTAAAACTCCCCTACAATACGCCCTGGCTCTATCTATACCGGGAAAAATATCCAAAGTAAAAACCTGTCAGACGGTCGTTTGAGGTTGTGAATACAGACTCTAATATCTACTGACGAAAGGATGCTGTTTATGAAACGCTCTGAAATCAACAAGGCCCTGAAAGCGCTGGAGGACATGTGCGCCGAATACCGCTTCGCCCTGCCCCCCTTCTGCCATTTCACGCCCGATCAGTGGCGGGGCCTGGGGCATGAGTACGACGAGGTCCGGGACTGTATGCTGGGTTGGGACATCACCGACTACGGCAAGGGTGATTTCGACCACTTCGGCTTCTCCCTCATCACCATCCGCAACGGAAACCGGGCCATGGCGGACCAGTACCCCAAGGTATACGCTGAAAAGCTGCTGTACCTGAAAGAGGGCCAGTACGCCCCCAACCACTTCCACTGGTACAAGACGGAGGACATCATCAACCGGGGCGGGGGCAATGCGCTCATCCGGGTGTATAACTCCCTGCCCGACGAGGAGGTCGACTATGTCTCCGACGTCACCGTCCATACCGACGGCCGCACCTATACCGTCCCCGCCGGGACCCAGGTCCGCCTCACCCCCGGCGAGAGCATCCATATCCAGCAGCGGCTGTACCACGACTTCTCGGTGGAGGAGGGGGGAGGGCCTGTCCTCCTGGGCGAGGTGAGCCAGTGCAACGACGACAACACCGACAACCGCTTCAATCCCCCTGTGGGCCGCTTCCCAAAGATCGAGGAGGACGAGCCGCCCTACCGCCTTCTGTGCAACGAGTACCCGCCCGCCAAGTGAGAACCTGTATTCACAATCTCAAACAACCGTTTGGACGGGCCTTTTGCCGCCTTGCGGCGTTAAAAAATCTTGAAGTCCACAAAGGATTCCTGTGATTTTTTTGCCTTGCAGGGCGGCAAAATTCCTCGTCCATCCAGCATTTTCGATTATGAATACAGGTTCTGAGTCATATGGGGCGGCGTGTTGAGCGGCAAAAAGATCTCTTGCTGGAAAATTACAAATAGAGCTGGCAATCCGGACCGATATACAGTATAATTGTCCATGCGATGCGCGCGGTGGATGCATTATCTGGCATCCGCTTGGAACCGCCGGCGGGCAGTTTATCGCCACCCCCGGCTTCGACCCCGGGCTGGCGGCCTACGCCCAGGAGAAAAACATCCCCATCTACCCCGGCTGCACCACGCCCACCGACTACCACGCCGCTTTGAAGTTCGGCCTGGAGCTGCTGAAATTTTTCCCCGCCGAGCAGTCCGGAGGCCTGGCCAAAATCAAGGCCATGAGCGCCCCTTCCCCCAGTTCAAGGTCATGCCCACCGGCGGCGTCTCCCTGAAAAACCTGAAAGAATACCTCTCCGCCCCCGTGATCGCCGCTTGCGGAGGGTCCTATATGGTCACCGCCGACCTGATTGACAATCAAAAGTGGGACGAGATTATCCAGCTGTGTAAAAAATCTGTGGAAATTGTAAAGGCGGCACGGGGCAATGGCTAAAATTGCCACCTTTGGCGAGCTGATGATCCGGCTCCAGCCCTAAACTACGAGCGCTTTGTCCAGGCCGGCCACCTGGAGTTCTCCTTCGGCGGCGGCGAGGCCAATGTGGCCGTCTCCCTGGCCAACTATGGGCTTGATGTGGCCTTTGCCACCAAGCTCCCCGCCCACGCCATCGGACAGGCGGCGGCGGCTCCGGAAGAATCCAGCGGTAACATCCGCCGCCCTCTGGCAATCCAACCATAAAGAAACCGGCCGCCCACCTGTTACAGGATGGGCGGCCGGGATTTTATCGTTGGCGATATCGTTTCGAGGCTGTTTGCCGATATAGGCCAGGATGCCGCCGTCCACATAGAGGATGTGTCCGTTGACAAAATTTGAAGCGTCGGAGGCCAGGAACACCGCCGGGCCCATCAGGTCCTCTGGGCTGCCCCAGCGGCCCGCCGGGGTCTTGGACACGATGAACTGGTCGAAGGGGTGGCGGCTTCCGTCGGCCTGCCGCTCCCGGAGGGGTGCGGTCTGGGGGGTGGCGATGTAGCCCGGGCCGATGCCGTTGCACTGGATGTTGGCCCCGCCGTACTCCGAGCAGATGTTCCGGGTGAGCATTTTCAGCCCGCCCTTGGCGGCGGCGTAGGCGGAGACAGTCTCCCGGCCCAGCTCGCTCATCATGGAGCAGATGTTGATAATCTTGCCGTGTCCCTTTTTCAGCATTCCGGGGATGGCCGCCTTGGCGCAGATGAAGGGGCCGAAATGGGCCGGTCGGTGGTGATACGGTACTCCCGGCGGTGGCTGGGGAAGCAGGGGGCCACGGTTACCTCCACCGTCACCCCCCGCATGGGGGAAAAGCGCCGCCAGGTGTAGTTTTCCCCCACCTGAAAGGCATCAAAGCCCCGCTGGGTCCGCCACCGGTCCTCCCCCGCCTCGCTGACGGCCAGACAGCTGTCGAAGGCCCCCTCCTCCAGGCTGTCCCCCCGGGGGACGGAGAAGCCGAACCGGCTGGAGTAGACCAGCTTCTCATATTTGGGGCCCACCTGCCCCAGCTGGCACACGCAGCTCTGCCCCGCCGGGAAGAGCTGGACCTGCCCCCCTGGCCGGGCAATGAGCATCCGGGCCTTGGGCAGGGAGCGCAGAGGGTCCAGGGAGGGGATTTCCTCCTCCGCCCGCCAGAAGGGGTGTTCCTCCGGCAGGGCCAGGCACAGGAAGGCCTTCAGAGCCCAGTAGGGGGAGCCGGGGGCGTTGTAGTTCTCGCCCACGCACAGATTGGGGTAGCCGTACCCCACGGTGAGCAGGCAGTCGGAGGAAAAAATGGGTTGGGCGAACCAGTCCCGCAGGTTGCCCAGCACCCGGGATTTCACCACGCCCCAGGGCAGGGCTTCCACCCCGGCAAAGGACAGGGCGGAGAAAAAGGCGCACTGGCCGAAGCGGTAGGTCAGGCTCCGTCCGAAGGGGACAGCCCGCCCACCGTCCTCAAACCAGTAGAGATAATCCTGGGCGAACCGGGCCTCCCGCTCCGAGGGGGCCAGACGCCCTCCGCAGAGCATCAGCGTGGTGGCGATGGCGTCCATTTCCACAATCTTCTGGTCGCAGCCGGCCACCGGCCCCCAGTAGGCGGGGTGCTCCAGGTCGGTGCCGTTTGCCAGCCCCTCTCGGAACAGGGGGAGATACTTCAAACCGCCGCCCTGGCTCCACAGGGGGGCCAGCCCCCACAGCATCCGGGAGAAGGCCTCCATGCGGGCGGAGCGCTCCCCGTAGTGGACGGCGAAATCCCCCAGATGGAGGCCCGCGTTTCCCTCGGTAAACCGGTCCTTTACCGGCTCCAGCAGCTGGAGGAGGGCCCGCTCCACATCGGCCCGGGTGCGGAGGGGGGGTGCTGTATGGGTAATTCCATGACTTAGCACCAATAGCCGCAGCCGCCGTAGAGCAGGCGGAACAGGGCTTCCATGTAGTAGTAGTCCCCCCAGATGGTGCACTCATCCACGCCCCGGTTGTCCGGCTTGGAGTACACCCCGTGGAGCAGCAGGCCTGAATGATGCCCGCCTGGGGGAAGTACCGGCGGCGCAGGGCATGGGCGGCCTTGAGGAAGCACTCCTCCGCCCGCCTGTCCTTCCGCAGCAGGACCGCCGGATATCAGGACAGGGAGTAGAGAAAGCCCAGGTCGTGGGTGTCCAGATAGCCCGGGTCCTCCACCCGGTGGCAGAAGCTGTCCAGGTGCTTCCTAAAACGGGCAGATAGGCGGGGTCCCCGGTATGCTCATAGAGCAGCCAGAGCATTCCGGAGAAAAACGAGGTGGTCCACTCGAAGTTCTCATGCTCCGCCGGGTAGACCAGCTCCTCGGTGTTGGCGGCGGGGAAGCAGTCCTGGAAACGGGGGAGCATGGCTCCAAGCTTTTCCTGGCAGAATTCCAGCTCTTTCTGGAGGAATTCCCGGGAAATCGCCTTGCAGAGAGGGAAGTGCTGCATGATGGCCACTTCTTTTCCTAAGAGGGAGGCGGTATTCAGGGCTGTAGGGTGCGGCAGGCCGCCGCACCCTACAGGCTCCCTGTGGTTTAAATCTCGTACCAGCGGATCTCGTTGGCGGCCAGGTCCAGCTGGAAGCTGGAGCCGTCCCCGCGGAAGACGGTGGTGGACTGGGGCTCATAGGTGTTGTTGACCACGCAGAACTTCCCGTTTTTCACATAGGCGTGGACGTCCACATTGAAGTTGGAGGAAAGCCACAGGTTCAGCTGGTCCTCGCCGTGGGCGGACCACAGCACCGCCCGGTGGAGCAGGCGGCTGTTTTCGAAGGAGTAGGGCAGTCCGGAGAGGTACACCGCCCGGCCGGAGCCGAACTCGTTGGCGGCCAGCTGGACCTCCCTGTCCCGCTGGACCAGCACCTGGGCGCCCTCCAGGGCGTAGATGTTCTTTTTGCCCTCGCCGAAGTCCACCGCCCCCTGGCAGTCGGCCAGGATGAAGTGGTCCGGGTGCTCCGACCAGTTGTATTTGTCATAACCCAGGGTAAAGCCAGTCTCCTTCTCTACGCCCAGTACTCCGGCGAGCTGGAAGTAGCGGCCCTGGTACTGGTGGCCGGAGGGCTCGCCCACGCCGATGAAGCCGCCGCCGTTGTAGACGAACCGTTTCACCGCGGCGGAGACGGCCGGGTCCTCCCAGACGGCCCCGCCGGTGTGGGCGGTGCCGCCGTCGCCCACGTTGACCAGCACGTCCACCCCGTCCAGGACGGAGGGGTCGGCCTTTACCTCGTCAAAGCTGATGAACCTCACGTCGTAGGGGGCGCCGGACAGGGCTTCGATGACCCCGGCGTAGGAGTAGTTCTGCTTCTGATACAGGGCGTGGTGGACCATGTGGCAGCCCCAGGAACGGGCCCTGCCCCAGCTGTTGAGGACGGCCACCGTCTTCACGCAGTAGGGGGTGGTGCCCTTGATGTTGTCATACAGCTCCCGGAACTCGCTGCACACGCTCTCCACGTAGTCAATGAACTCGGGGAACTGGCAGGCCAGTTTCAGGTAGCCGCCGTAGCCGATGCGGTCGATGGGCTTGCGCAGGATGGCCCGGCGGGCGGTGACCCAGTTCTCCTTGGCCTCCCGGACGGGGTCGCCCCCCTCATGGAAGGTGTCTGGGAAGAAGTAGGGCAGGAACCGGCCCTCGGTGTACTTCACCCCGGGGATGTCGGAGATGAGCCGCAGGGTGGAGCCGTTGCCCACGGAGCCCACCACGGCGTCCAGGCCGATGGACTTGAACTCGTCCATGTAGGGCTCGGTGCCGATGAAGTGGTCCCCCAGGAACATCATGGCCTCCTTGCCCAGCTCGTGGGTGATGTCCACCATCTCGCGGGCCAGGGCGGCCACCTCCCGGCGCTGGAAGGCCATAAAGTCCTTGAACTCCTTGGAGGGCGACCGGTACTGATTGTTGTAGTACCCCTGGTCGATGATGAACTCGGGGCGGAACTTGTAGCCCACTTCCTTTTCGAACTGCTCCAGGATGTAGGGGGACACGCTGGCGGAGTAGCCGTACCAGTCCACATACTTCTCCCGTTTCAGCTCGTCGAAGACCAGGGTGAACTGGTGGAAGAAGGTGGTGTACCGGATGACGTTCACATAGGGGTGGCCGGCGATGAACTTGCGCAGCCGCTCCATGGTGAACCTCCGGGTCTTGGGCTGGCGGACGTCGAAGGTGATCTGATGCTCGAAGTCCTTCCAGCCGTTGGTGACGGCGTTGTACATGTGGACCGGGTCCCAGATCAGGTAGGCCAAAAAGCTGACGGTGTAGTCGTGGAAGGCCTGGGGGGCGTCGATGATGACGCTGCCGCCCTCATACCGCCAGGCGTCGGGTGGAAGGGGCTCCCCCGTGGCCCGGTCCACCACCTCCCACCAGCGCTTGATGTCGTCCCGGGTGTTCACCTCCATCAGCTCGGCGCTGACCCCCCGCATCAGGGGGATGGACAGGGGGCCGCCTCCGGCGGTGTGGAAGCCGGTCATGATGTAGCACTGCTGGACCTCGTCTGGGTTGGCCTTGGCCCAGGCGTTGTCCTTCCGGGTGGTGTAGTAGGTGGAGTAGACCTTGGCGTCTACGCTTTTCAGCTCCTCGGGGTAGTCGGTGCCG
>JAAWNI010000006.1 GCA_022798855.1 Lawsonibacter sp.
GGTTCTCCTCCGCCCTGTGGCCCTTCTCCACCCTGGGCTGGCCCGACGAAAACAGTGAGGATTTCAAGTATTTCTACCCCACCGACGTGCTGGTCACCGCCTACGACATCATCTTCTTCTGGGTGGCCCGGATGATCTTCTCCGGCTGCGCCCACACCAACAAGCCCCCCTTCCACACTGTGTTCATCCACGGCCTGATTCGGGACGACAAGGGCCGGAAGATGTCCAAGTCCCTGGGCAACGGCATCGAGCCCCTGGAGATCGCCGACAAATACGGCGCCGATGCCCTGCGCTTCAATCTGGTGACGGGCAACTCCCCCGGCAACGACATGCGCTTTTTCACCGAGCGCTGCGAGGCCATGCGCAATTTTGCCAATAAAATCTGGAACGCCAGCCGCTTCCTGATGATGAACCTCACCATCGACAAGTGCGAACTGCCCCAGAAGCTGGAGCTGGAGGACAAGTGGATCCTGTCCAAGCTGAACCGGGCCGTGGCCGAGATCACCGAGAATATGGACCGGTACGAGCTGGGTGTGGCCGCCCAGAAGATCTATGACTTCATCTGGGATGACTACTGCGACTGGTATATCGAGCTGACCAAGACCCGCCTCCAGGGGGAGGACGAGGACAGCAAGGTCCGGGCCCAGCAGGTGCTGTGCTGGGTGCTCACCGAAATGCTCAAGCTGCTCCACCCCTTCATGCCCTTTATTACCGAGGAAATCTGGCAGGCCCTGCCCCACGAGGGCGACTTCCTCATGCTCCAGAACTGGCCCGCGGCCAGCGAGTCCATGAACTTCCCCGAAGAGGAGAAGGCCATGGAGCTGATTATGGACGCCATCCGGGCCATCCGGGGCCGGCGCAGCGAGATGAACGTGCCCCCCTCCAAAAAGGCCCACCTCACCGTGGCCACTATGGAGGCGGAGACTTTCACCCTGGGCGTGCCCTTCCTGAAAAAGCTGGCCTACGCCAGCCAGGTGGAGATCGTCCCCTTCTCTCAGGCCCAGGCAGATGCCGATGCCGCCCAGGCCGGGCAGGTGTCCATCGTCACCCACGCCGCCCAGCTGTCCATCCCCCTGGGAGAGCTGGTGGACCTGGCCAAGGAGAAGGCCCGGATTGAAAAGGAGCTGAAAAAGCAGTCTGCCGAGCTGGAGAAGCTGAACGCCAAGCTGAACAACCCCGGCTTCGTCAACAAGGCCCCGGAGCACGTGGTGGCCGCCGAAAAGGAGCGGGCCGTCCAGCTGGCCGAGCTGGTGGCTAAGCTGGAAGCCCAGCTGAAGGGGATGTGATTTTTGTAGGGTGGGACGACTCGGCCCGCCGCCACTGGAAGAGAGGATACGGCGCGCCGGGGCCGCCGCGCCCTGCATTGAAGGAGGAATACCCATGACAAAAATTCAACTAGGTTCCACCGGTATCGAGATCGAGAAAAACGGCTTTGGATGCCTTCCCATTCAGCGCATCTCCAAGGAGGAAGCGGCCCGCCTGCTGCGCAAGGCGGTGGACGGCGGAATCAACTACTTCGACACCGCCAGGGCCTACTCCGACAGCGAGGAGAAGATGGGCTTCGCCTTCGCCGGCATCCGGGACAAGGTGGTCATCGCCACTAAGACCCACGCCCAGACCGGCGCTGAGCTGCGGGAGCACCTGGAAACCAGCCTGCGGGAGCTGGGCACCGATTTTATCGACCTCTATCAGTTCCACAACCCCGCTTTTGTCCCCCGTCCCGGCGGGGAGGACGGTCTTTACGACGCCGCTCTGGAAGCCCAGGCCCAGGGGAAAATCCGCCACATCGGCATCACAAACCACCGGCTGGCCGTGGCCCGGGAAGCCGTGGACTCCGGGCTGTACGCCACCCTCCAGTTTCCTTACAGCTACCTCTCCGGCCCCCAGGACCAGGAGCTGGTGGAGCGGTGCCGTGCCAAGGGCATGGGCTTTGTAGCTATGAAGGGGATGGCCGGCGGGCTGATCTCCAACGGCCCCGCCGCCGCAGCCTGGATGGCCCGCCAGGAGGGCGTGGCCCCCATCTGGGGCGTCCAGCACGAGTGGGAGCTGGACCAGTTCCTGGCCGCTGTCCGGGAAACCCCCGCCATGACTCCGGAATATCAGGCCGTCATCGACAAAGACCGGGCGGAGCTCACCGGCAACTTCTGCCGCTCCTGCGGCTACTGCATGCCCTGCCCCGTGGGCATACAGATCAGCCAGTGTGCCCGGATGTCCCTGATGCTCCGCCGTATGCCCGCCGCCGACTACCTGACCGAGTACTGGCAGGAGGAGATGAAAAAGGTGGAAAACTGCCTCCACTGTGGGCAGTGCGCCGCCAAGTGCCCCTACGGCCTGGACACCCCCCAGCTGCTCCAGGACAATTATCAGGAGTACTGGACACATTTCGCATAAAAAACACTTTATCATCCTCTAAGGCTCCCTCTTTGAGGGAGCTGGCACCGCCGCAGGCGGTGACTGAGGGAGTAAAACAGCGATTTTATACAATTTTTATCTGAAAACTTCCCCCGTCACGGCTTTGCCGTGCCCCCCTCTAAGAGGGGGGGCTTTTTTTCTTATGAGGCGCTTCCTTATTTATACTCCAGCCTGATCCCCAGCATCTCCTCCTCCACTTCCCGGGAGATTTCCACGCAGGGCATTACCCTCCCCCTGTTGGCGATCTTCCATGTCTCAGGGGCGATGACGTCCTCCTCCCGGAGGTAGTGCCAGACCCGTTTTACCGCCTTTCTGCCGCCGTACTGGGAGACTTCTATATCTCGGAAGAACTGGTAGGAAAATTTGTAATTCCTCCCGTCCACCCCAGTAAAGGCGAAATCCTCCGGCGTCCCCCGCACATCAAAGCCCAGCCGGACCGCCATGATATACAGCCCGCCTATGCTCACCTCGGGCCAGCGGTTCGACTGGCCGTATATCCAGACGCCGGAAAACATCCCCGGCGGAAGCCGCTCGTCCCCCCGGTATACGTCCTTGGGCGCCCCCCTCATCGCCTCCCAGTTCCACTTCTCTGCGGCGTAGGCGAGAAGCTCCTCCTGGGAGAAATCCGGGCTGGGCAGCAAATAGTAGGCGTAATACTCCCGGAGCACACCGGCGCACCGCTCCAGCAGCCGGTCGGGGCTCTCCCTGGGCCGGGTATAGTATTTATAGTCCAGAGGGCTTACCCCCGGAAGGGGGCCGCCCTGAAATACACAGAAAATACAGGCGTCCTTTTGCCGGAAAACCCTGTCCCAATGGGGCTGCCGCGCACCCCAGCGGTAAAAGGCTTCCAGCTGCTCCGTCCCCCGGCGGATGTCTTGAACACAGGCGTAAGCCAGTGTGAGGTATGTCTCCCCAGTCTCCAGCTTGGCGATGTCCCAGGCGTCCAAAGACCCCGCCTCCTTGCGGTACCGCTCCACGTAGTACCGCCAGATCGCCTCCCCGTCGCCGCAGGACAGACAGAAGTGGAACGCGGGCACCGGGTCGCCGCCCCTCCGGGCCACCCTCACCGGGAAGGCCGCCTCCGGCAGGTCGTCAAACCAGCACTTCCACCTCCCGCCCCCCGCCTTTCGGAAGGAAACTTTTCCCCCTGGAAAACGCTCCGTCAAGAGCTGGCGGACCTCCTCATCACGGAAGGACCTCCGGGATTTACGGGAACCTAAAATCCCACACGCCGCCAGCATAAGGATCCGGCCCACTGAGATTTTTTTGCCGCCGTCGGACATACGCGTCAACTCCAAATGGTTTAATAGAGCTATATTATCACAATAAGGCGGGGATTTCAATTGCCCCCGCCGCAGAGGACGCGCTTGACTCGCAAATTTAGGAAGCCCTCCGAATGTAGGGCAAGGGCTCTGCCCTTGCCTGAATTCGATTTCGTTTTATCCCATTGTGGAGAATAGGCAGGGGCAGCCTGTGTCTGCCCGTCTCATAAGGAAGCCGAAATTTTTATAGGAACGGGCGGATAATATCCGCCCCTACAAAAAGGAGCCCTCCCCCGCCGCAGGGCAAAAAGCTCCCCGGACCTGGCGGCCCGGGGAGCTTTCTCTCACGCTTAATACATCCGCTGTACGCAGATGCTCTGGGCGCTGATCTGAGGGGGAAGGCTGGCAGTCATAATGCCGTCGTAAACGATCCGCACTTGGTCGCCGGCGGCCAGATTGCTGGTTGAGTACTCAGTGTTTACCAAAACCTCCTGCCCATTGGCGTTGTCCGTGACCAGCACCTGGGAGCCCCAGGCCTGGACGACGGTGGCCAACATAGTTACCATGGAAGTCACCTCCTGTTGGATTAGGTCCGTGGTATTCTATGCGCCCGGTGACAGAAGGGTGCTTACCGCCGCCCAGATTTCTCCAGCTACAGCTTCTGCCGCCCTGTCCCCGGGGATGATGATGACCCTTTCCCGGTCCTTCTCCAGCTGGAAGGCCTTGAAATACTGCTCCCGGGTGCGGGTGAGCCGGTCCCGTGTCTCAAACAGCTCGGCCCGCTCCCGGTTTTGGGCGATGCGCTCCAGGGCCAGCTCCGGGGATACGTCGATGAAAATAGTGGCGGTGGGCCGCAGCAGCTGGGCGCTGGGGCGGTTGACCTCTACCACCCACTCCAGAGGAAAGTCCACGCTCTGGTAGGCGTATGAGGAGAAGTAATACCGGTCGGTGAGCACAGTGAGCCCCGACTCCACCGCCCGGCACAGGCCCCCTTCCCCGTTGAGCAGGTGGTCCAGCCGGTCGGCGGCGAAGAGGGGGGCCACCACCCGGCTGTCGCACGCCACCTGCCCGGTGAGGACCTGCCGCAGCAGCTTCCCGATGGGGCCGCTGGTGGGCTCGCAGGTGGTCAGGCAGGGGACTCCCGCCTCCTCCAGCCGCCGGGCCAGTAGCTTCAGCTGGGTGGTCTTCCCGCTGCCGTCAATGCCCTCCAGGGCGAAAAACTGGCCTTTCATCAAGGTTCCTCCTTGTTTGGGGCGGCCTGCACCGCCCGTTAAAGGTACTGTCCGCCCTCTACAGGGCGCCGAAAAACGCCTCGATTTCCCAGCGCTTCGCCTGTACCGAGCCTTGGACAAAGTCGGGCTTGCCGCCCCCCCGCCCGCTGAGGGCCTGGTTCAGCTCCTTGACGAAGCCGCGCAGGTCGCCTCCGGACTGTCCGGCGGCGTATTTGTACCCCCAGCCGTCCGCGCCGGAGAAGCAGGCGCACCGGCCCCCACAGGTGTGGAGCACCGCGGCGCACAGCCGGCGCAGGGCGTCGGGGGACAGGCCGTCCTCAAAGAGGAGCACGTCCCCGGCCCCGGCGTACCGCTCCGCCAGGGCGGCGAAGCGTTCCTCCTCCAGCGCTGTGAGGCGGGCCTTGAGCTCCTCGTTTTTCGCCAGCAGCTTGGCCACCGCCCCCGCCGTCTCAAAGACCTTGGCGGAGAGGAAATTGGACACCTGGCTGTTCTGCTCCGCCGCCCGGCTCAAATAGCGGAAGGCCCGGCCGCCGCACACCAGCTCGATGCGCACCCCCTCCCGGAATTTCTCCATGGACAGCAGCTTAACCAGCCCCACCTGGGCGGGATACCGCACATGGGTGCCGCAGCAGGCGCAGCAGTCCGCCCCGGGGAACTCTACAATGCGCACCTGTCCGGTGAGCGCCTTCTTGCTCCGGTAGCGGATGTGCTCCAGCTCCTCCGGGGAGGGGTAGGTGATGTCCACCGGCAGATTCACCTGCCAGAGGTGCCAGTTGGCCGTCTCCTCCAGAGTGGCAAACTGCTGTTCGGTGAGGGGGCGGTCAAAGTCGATGGTGACCACTTCAGTCCCCAGGTGGAAGCCCACGTTCTCGCAGCCCCACAGGGCATGGGCCAGGCCGGAGACGATGTGCTCCCCCGAGTGCTGCTGCATCAGGTCGAACCGCCGGTCCCAGTCGATCACTCCAGTGACCGCAGCACCTGGCTCCAAGGGATGGCTGCATGTATGCACAATCTCCCCGTCCCGGCTGTGGACCTCCAGCACCTTGGCTTTCCCCTCTCGGCCCGCCGGCTCCAGCCGGCCGGTGTCGTAAGGCTGGCCGCCCCCCTCGGGGTAGAAGGCGGTGCGGTCCAGAATCACATCGAACCCCTTTTTACCCTTGACGCAGGAGATCACATTCGCTTCAAATTTGACCAGAAAAGGGTCCTGTTCGTAGAGTTTTTCCAATTTATTTCACCTTGTCTCTTTGTAGGGACGCGGCTTGCCGCGTCCGCGCACCTGGAAATCATTTCGTTTCTGGTAAGCGGCCACGACAAGTCGTGGCCCTACAGTGGTCACAGATAACTCTCGTCCATCTCGGACCGTTTGGCCCGCTGCATCAGGTCGGTGATGACGGCGTGGACGTCCCGGCCCTCATAGAGGACCTCATAGGCCGCCTGGGCGATGGGCATCTCCACCCCCGCCTTCTGGGCCAGGGTGCGGGCGTTGTTGGCGGCGTAGTAGCCCTCCACCACCGCGCCGATCTCCTTAACCGCTTCCTCCACCGGCTTGCCCTGGCCGATGAGGATGCCGCAGCGGCGGTTCCGGGAGTGCATGGAGCAGCAGGTGACGATCAAATCGCCCACCCCGGCCAGGCCGGTGAAGCTGTCCTTCCGCCCCCCCAAGGCCACCCCCAGACGGGCCATCTCCGCCAGGCCCCGGGTCATGAGCAGGGCCTTGGTGTTGTCGCCGTAGCCCATGCCGTCGCAGCAGCCGGCGCACAGAGCGATGATGTTTTTCAGGGCGGCGCAGATCTCGGTGCCGATCTTGTCGTCGCTGGTGTACACCCGGAAGCGCTGGTTCATAAACAGGTCCTGCACCTGCTCCGCCACGGCCAGGTCCTCGGAGGCCACCACCACCCCGGTGGGGATTTTCCGGCCCACCTCCTCGGCGTGGGAGGGCCCGGACAGCACCACCACCGGACACCGGCCCTGGACCTCCTCCTCGATGACCTGGCTCAGGCGCAGGGAGGAGTCCTTCTCGATTCCCTTGGAGACGGAGACAAGGATGGTCCCCGGGTCGGCCAGCTCCTTGAGCTGTTTCGCCGTGGACCGCACGGCGAAGGAGGGGGTGGCCACCACCACCAGCCCGCAGCCCTTGACCGCCGCCATGTCGGTGGTGAGCTTCAGCTCCTCGGGCAGGGGGACCCCCTTCAGCATGGGGTTCTCCCGCTTCTCCCGGAGGACGGCGGACTCCTCCTCCGTGTAGGACCACAGGGTCACGTCGCTGCCGTTTTCCAGCAGCAGCAGGGCCAGGGCCGTCCCCCAGGCGCCGCTTCCAAGAACTGTGATTTTCATACCGTTTTCCTCCCAAAATCGTTGTTGTGATATTGCAGGGCCGCGGCTTGCCGCAGCCGCTTTGATACGCATGGAACAATGGGGGCGCAGACACGACAAGCCGTGTCCCTACACACAATGTCCGCCCCTACGGGAGCCGTGTGTAGGGCGGGACGACCTCGGCCCGCCGTTGTGGAAGGCCGCCGCGCCCTACGCCTTCTTGTGCAGTGAAAATTTATTCTCCGTCCCGGTGAGCAGGCGGTGGATATTGGCCCGGTGCATGTACAGGATGAGCCCGCCGATGACGACGGCTAGGACCAGCAGCACCGTGTCATGATACACGAACCAGGTAGCGAAGGGGAAGGACGCCCCGGCCCAGCAGGAGCCCAGGGAGACGTATTTCGTCACCACCGCCAGCACCAGAAACCCGCCCCAGACCACCAGGGCGATGCGCCAGTCGATCATAATGGCGATGGTTCCCCCGGACAGAATCCCCTTGCCCCCCTTGAAGTGAAACATGCAGGGGAACATATGGCCCAGCAGGCAGAACATCCCGGCCCAGTATTTTGCCAGATTGACCGCTACAGCATCGTCTACAAGTATTTGCTTAGTCAGCAAAATACCGACCCAAATGGCGATGATGGCTTTCAGCACGTCACAGAGGATAACCACCAGCGTCAGGAAACCGCCGAAGGTGCGGTAGAAATTGGTCAAGCCGGCGTTGCCGCTGCCGTGATTGCGGATATCGTCCCGGAGAATATACTTGGACACAATGACTGCCCCGTTGAAGCAGCCGCAGAAGTAAGCAATTGCAGCAATCAGAAGTGCGGGAAACACAAAAGCCGAGCCCAGCGCCGTCAGCCATTCCATATCCATCCCTTACCCCTCCTTCTCTCCCCGCTCCCGGACGGTAAGGCGCACCGGGGTGCCCTCCAGGCCGAAGGTGGAGCGGATCTGGTTCTCGATATACCGCTGGTAGGAGAAGTGGAACAGCCTTGCGTCGTTGCAGAAGCACACAAAGTGGGGGGGCTTGATGCCCACCTGGGTCATATAGTAGACCTTCAGGCGACGGCCCTTGTCGGTGGGGGGCTGGACCCGGGCGGTGGCGTCGGCCAGGAGGGAGTTGAGCATTCCCGTCGTGATGCGCATAGCCGCCTGGTTGTTCACGTAGTTGATGAGCTCAAAGAGCCGGTCCACCCGCTGGCCCGTGAGGGCGGAGATAAACACGATGGGGGCGTAGGTCATATAGCTCAGGTCCCGCATCACGTCCTGGCGCATTTTGTCCATGGTCTTGCCGTCCTTCTCGATGGCGTCCCACTTGTTGACCACGATGATGCAGGCCTTGCCCGCCTCGTGGGCCAGGCCTGCGACTTTTGTGTCCTGCTCCGTGACCCCCTCCTGGGCGTCGATCATGATCAGGCACACGTCGCTGCGCTCGATGGCCATGGTGGCCCGGAGGACGGAGAACTTCTCGATCCGGTCGTCCACCCTGGACTTCTTCCGCATTCCGGCGGTGTCGATGAACAAAAATCTGCCCTTCTCATTCTCAAAGAAGCTGTCCACCGCGTCCCGGGTGGTGCCGGCGACGTTGGAGACGATCACCCGCTCCTCCCCCAAAATCCGGTTCACCAGGGAGGATTTGCCCACGTTGGGCTTGCCGATCACCGCCACCTTTACCACGTCGTCCTCGTCCCCCTCCTCCTCTTCCGGGGGGAAGTGCTCAAAACAGGCGTCCAGGAGGTCGCCGGTGCCGTGGCCGTGGACGGCGGAGACGGCGATGGGGTCGCCCAGGCCCAGGTTGTAGAACTCGTAGACGTCCGGGTTCTCCCGGCCGGTCTGGTCGGCCTTGTTTACCGCCAGCACCACCGGCTTGCCCGAGCGCAGCAGCATGTTGGCCACCTCCTGGTCGGAGGCGGTCATGCCCGTTTTGATGTCGCAGACAAAGACGATCACCGTGGCCGTGCCGATGGCGATTTCCGCCTGCTCCCGCATGAAGGAGAGAATTTGGTCGTCGGTGCCCGGCTCGATGCCGCCGGTGTCCACAATGTCGAAGACGCGGCTGCGCCACTCGCACTGGGCGTACAGCCGGTCCCGGGTGACCCCCGGGGTGTCCTCCACGATGGACAGCCGCTGGCCGCAGAGCTTGTTGAACAGCATGGACTTGCCCACGTTGGGCCGTCCCACAATGGCTACTAAGGGTTTCATATTGTTCCTCCTATTCAAGCCCCCCTTGTCAAAGGGGGGAGGGCCACGAAGTGGCGGGGGGATTCCGTTTTCAGAAACTGCATCTTTAAAAAGCCAGAATCCCCCAGTCATCGCCTTCGGCGATGCCAGCCCCCTTTAGCAAGGGGGCCTTTTGGCGCTCCCCTACGGATTATACCGGTAAAATTCCTCATTCTCCCAGGCCTGGCGCTGGGCCTCGGGGGTGGGCTCCACCCCGCAGATGGCGTCCAGCAGCTCGTAGCCGTCCTGTGGGACGGGGACCACGGGCACACCCAGCTCCCGCTCCACGTCCGCCGTGGACACGTCGTCCAGAAAGACGTCCTCCCCGGAGCGGAGCATGTTGGCTGGGATGAGCAGGCGCTCCCCCAGCTCCTTCCCCCGGAGCTGGGAGATCAGGTCCCCCCCGGTGACCAGTCCGGCCACTGTGATAGCCTCCCCGAAAAAGCGGTTGATGATGGGATAGACCCGCCCCTCTATTGTACCACATTTTTCCCTGGCCTGGGCCACCAGTTTTTCCAAAAACGGGGCGGCGGACACCCCCGTGGCGATGGAGAAGGGGGCGGCCCCCTCCAGCTCCGACGGCTCCATCAGGTCCAGCGCCCGGCCAAACTCCCGGCTGAGGAGGGTGAGCATCCCCACCCCATTGTCCAGTTGGGTGAAGTCCTCGAAGTAGTCCTCGGGGGGCGGCTCCCGCCCGGCCAGCAGGTAAAATTCGTCGGAGCACCACACCAGCCTGGTCCCCTTCTCCGCCAGATGGCGGGCGGCAAACCCCTCCACCTGGCTGATGAGGGCGGCGGCGGACTCCCTGGCGTAGGTTTTCAGAGGGTAGAGCCCCTCCCGATATTTGGTCACCCCCACCGGCACCACCGACACGCTGTTCACCGCCGGAAACATGGCGGCCAGGTCGGCCAGGGTCTTGTCCAGCGCGGGGCCGTCGTTGACGCCGGGGCAGGAGACGATCTGGCAGTTCATGGTGATGCCGTGCCGGGCAAACCGCTCCATGATATCGATGCCCTCCCCGGCCCGGGGATTTTTCAGCATCTCCGCCCGCAGCGCCCGGTCGGTGGTGTGGACCGACACATTGATGGGGGAAATGCGCAGGTCGATGATCCGCTGGACCTCCCGGGGGGAGAGGTTGGTGAGGGTCAGGTAGTTGCCCAAGAGAAAGCTGAGCCGGGCGTCGTCGTCTTTGAAGTAGAGGGAGGGCCGCATGCCCGGCGGCATCTGGTCCACAAAGCAGAAAATGCAGTGGTTGGCGCAGGACCGGGCCCGGTCCATCAGATAAGTCTCGAACTCCAGCCCCAGGTCCTCCCCCTCGGACTTGCGCACCCGGAGGCTGCGGACCGCCCCCTCCGGGGATTTCAGGGTCAGCTCCAGCCGGGGGTCGTAGCTGTAAAATTTGTAGTCCAGCACGTCCACAATGGGGCGGCCGTTGATGTGGGTGAGGACCTCCCCCACCCGAACCCCAGCCCGCTGGGCGGGGCTGTGGGGGTCCACCGATTTTACGGCCGTCATGCTCATGGCTTATCCACCTTTTTACCAATATCATGTTATTTTACTATAAACAGGGCGGTAATGCAAGACGGAAAACCGCAACCCCTATCATTAGGTTAGACAGGTTTTTTAAACCTGTCTAAGCTGATTTTCTATATCACCAGCGGCGTTGGATCTGGCTTGCCTTCCCGCGTCAAGCGGGGTGTTCCGGCTGCTTGAGGAACACATAGTGGTTTTCCGAGGACAGCTCCTTATGAAAATGATAGCCTAGCTGATCAAAAGCCTGTAGGCCCTCTGGGTCTTTGATTTTATGCTCCGCCATCCAGCGCACCATCTGGCCCCGGGCCATCTTGCACTGGGTGCCCTTCTCGATGATTTTGCCATTTTTCCACTCGCCGAAGACACAGGTGGCGAAGCGGACATTTTTGGATAGATGGGGTTCCACCGCCCTGCTGTACTCCTTGGAGGCCAGGTTCAAAACAAACTCCGTTTCGGCGGCCAGCTGCCGGGCCAGACGGCTGCCCCAGAACTGATAAAGGTCCCGGCAGCCGTCCACTGACAGCTTTGCCTGCATTTCCAGGCGGTAGGGCGCCACGCCATCGAAGGGCCGCAGCATGCCGTAGAAGCCGGAGAGGATGCGCAGGTGCTCCCGGAGGTAGTCCAGGTGGGACGCCTCCATCACACCGGGGGCCATGCAGCGGTACTGGATGCCCTTGTAAGAGAGAATGGCGGGGGTGGGGTTTCGGCGCAGGTCCATGTGCGCCAGCCGCTCCACATTCAATTTGGCGATGGAGTCATTGCACTTCCAGAGGGCCTGCAATTCACTGGGCGGCATGCCCTGCAGAACGGCCCTCAACCGTTCCGCCCTCTCCAGAAACTGGGGCAGGCCGTCCACGGCAAAGCTGTCTGTGTCCACCACCATGTTTTTCGCTGGTGAGATGATGATGCGCATGGCCAGGCCCCCCCTAAATAATAATCCCCTCGCAGTGGTCGACCTCGTGCTGGATGATTTGGGCTGTCCAGCCGGTAAAGGTCTTGAAACGGGTCTGAAACTGATCGTTTTGATACTGTACCTTGATGGACTGCCAGCGCTTGGCTTTCCGTGTACCAGTGAGGGAGAGGCATCCCTCCTCCGCCTCATAAGGCCCAGACCTTTTGACGATCTCCGGGTTGAACATCACCATATATTTGCCCTCGTTGTCAAAGGCGATGATCCGCTTATTGACGCCGATCATATTGGCCGCCATGCCTACGCAGCCGGCCTTGTGGGCGGCCAGGGTGTCCAGCAGGTCTTGGGCCACAGGTAAATCGTCAGGCGTGGCGGCCTCCGCTTTTTGGGCGAGGAAAGCCTCGTCCCTCATAATGTCTCGAATCATGATATCCGCCTCCGGCATCTGCGTCCTATGACAGGAACGGTGTGATATTTGATAGGATAGCACAGATGAGGAGAAAAAACAATCATGCTATGCAGCTGGCACACTTGAAAATCGGTAAAGTTCGGTGGGCAAAATAGTACGGGGCGGCGTTAAGGGACGGGACCGGCCTGTAGGGCCACGGCTTGCCGTGGCCGGAAAATCGCACCAAGTGGGTTTGTTGTGCGGACACGACAAGTCGTGTCCCTACGCGGACGGCAACGAAAGCCTGTAGGGGCCGACGACTCGGCGGCCCAATGTGGACGTCCTGTTCCCGCTGTACGCCCCATGGACCGCGGGGAGGCCACTTGTGGAGGTGCATAAAAATACCGCCTGTCCAGGCGGCAAAAATCGACAAAACGCGGCGCGCGATGGTATAGACCGCCCCAAAAGTGTGTTAGCCGCCCGGCTGGTACCCGAACGGCTAACGGATTGAGAGGAACGCATATAAGCCAGCCTCCGGCCCGCTGCCATCCGCCCATCTACACTGGAGGTGTACTCTCCCAATAACGGCGGAAAAATTCCTCCGCATTGCGATGGCATATTCCTTCAATCTGGCTGGAGGAAAATTTCATCCGCTCCATTGCCTCTACCAACTTAGGCATATCGCCGGCTCCTTTGATCTCGGGCTGCAACTCCATACCATCGAAGTCTGTTCCCAGGCCGATTACCTGCTCACCTCCCTGATTCATGATATGGCGCAGGTGGCGCAGCATATCCTCCACCTTGCCCAGGGAGTCGTCAGCAAGGAAATCAGAATAAAAGTTCAAGCCGATGATTCCTCCGCGGTCAGCCAGCGCGCGAATCATTTCATCAGTCAAGTTGCGGCTGACATTCCGCAGCGCCCTGGCATTAGAGTGCGTCGCCATAAAAGGCCTTTTTCCGTATCGAATGATATCCCAAAAGCCCTGGTCCGAGAGATGGGATGCATCGACAATCATCCCAAGCTCATCCATACGGTACACAGCCTCCACGCCGAAGGGCTTCAAGCCCTTCTTTTGGAACTCCGGCGGCCTGTGCGGGTAGGCCAGGCAATTTTCATGGTTCCAGGTCAAATTCATCACGCGGATTCCTCTATCGTACAGGGCATCCAGGCGCTCAAGCTGCCCCTCCAGTACGCCGCCCTCCTCCAGGGTGAGAAACGCGGAGAGCATTCCCTGGGCTTTATTGTCCATATACTGGCCATAATCTCCAGCAAAACGCACTTTTTCCTTATACCTTTCCAGCTGGCTGTCAAACAGATCAATCATGCCCAACACGTCCTGATAGCAGCTGCCCGTCCGGAAGGGCTTGTTCAGATCCAGAAAGCAAGCGAACATCTGCGCGGTGTAGCCGCTTTGGAGCAGCCGGTTAAAATCCACTTGGCACTGGTTGCTCCACAAATCACCGGATTCCTGCTGGAGCCGGTAAAATAACCGGTACAACGTATCTACATGGAAATCAATAAAATTCATCTTTGCTGGCTCCCTCACAAATCAAATTGCTCCCTGACAGGGAACAGCCCAAGCAGGCCTCCTGTGTGTATGAACAGTACATTTTGGCTGGTTTGGAAGCTCCCCTTTTTAACTTCCTCCGTAAAGCCGTACAGGCATTTCCCGGTGTATACCGGATCCAGAACCAGCCCCTCCAACCGGGCAAAATCCCGGATGAAATCCAACTCCTCTTTGCGGCTCAACGCGTATCCCCGGCCGACATATCCATCTAAAACCTCCACCTCTCCTGGGTCCAAAACGGCATCCGACCCCAAATAGCCCGCCACTTCCGCAGTGATTTGGGCGACGCGGTTCTGAAAAAAGCTGGCATCGTCGCAGACATTTATGCCAACCACACGTTTTCCCAGGTGGTACAGCTTATTGGCAAAAGCCAACCCGGCCAGGGTTCCGCCGGAGCCTACGGCATCAACCAGCGTGTCGAAAATAACGCCCAGCTCCTGCTCTTGCTGGACAATTTCCTGCATGCAGGACAGATAGCCGAAGGTCCCTATTCCGTTGGAGGCGCCCTCTGGGATAATATAGGCCTTTCTTCCCGCTTTGGCATATTCTGACCCGATTTCCCGCATAATTTCTGACCGGCGGGAACGATAATCCTGAGGGGTAATAAAATGTATGCGCGCGCCCAACATCCGGTCAAGCAGATGGTTCCCGTCTGGCAGAATGTTTGGGTCATCTGTCCGCAAAACAAGACAGGACTGCATCCCCAGGCGCGCCGCCACAGCGGCAGCTGCCCGGCAATGATTAGACTGCAAGCCGCCGCAGGTAATCAGCGTATCAGCCCCCTGATCCAAAGCTTCCCGCACCGAAAACTCCAGCTTGCGTATCTTATTTCCTGACCACTCCGTCCCTGTCATGTCATCCCGTTTGACAAAGACATTGAGGCCAAGCTGCTCCGAAAAGCGCTCCAGCTTTTCGATTCTGGTGGGCAGGTTTGCCAACGTGATTTTGTTTGGATACATTTTCAGTTTCCCTCCTGATATGTTTTTAGCCGTTTGAGCACGCCAATATAGTTAAGCCATATCCAGAGCTTGTTTGGAAAATGCCAATACGCCCAATCGGCGGTCCTTTTTCCGCCATTGTGCATATTTCCATCTTTCAAACGGTGCCTAAGCCAGCACAAAATGGAAGAACCGGAGCACCTCGCCATAGCTGTCGGCGGTAAACCTCACGGTGTGGCCATCCACCCGCTCTGTATTCCAGTAGTAAGAAGCGTGGGCCGCGTCAAAATGTTTTTGATAGGCCACCACAACCTGGAATTGCTGGGGGAGCGCATAGCGGTACCGGCTCAAATCGCCGCTCAACGCCCGTTTCGCCGCCTCCTCCAAGTCGCGCTCCACCACCTTGGGGTGGCGGCAGACAACCGCGGCAGCTTCACCCCGCTTGCTTACTACCGTTTCAATTTTCTCCTGGACCGCTTTCGCCTTGGCACAGATAGCGGCATCTCCGGAAATCATAACGGTAGGGACTCCAAGCGCGGCCGCAGCGTAAGAAAAGATATGGAATTCCCCAGCCGGCAGGCCATTGATTGTGATGCCTCTGATTTTTCGGCTGCTGATGGTATGGGCCATGGGATTGCCGGCCTGTCCGGCGGCATCGTGGTATCCAACAAAAATGACAGCGTCGTAGCTTGAATCAATTCCGCCAATCATGGAGTAGGGGCTGCGCATTTCGCCCCGAACCAACTCGGCCTCTTCCGGGAGGTATTTATGAAAAATATTCAGCCCGCTGCCATGGGCATCCTTCACTGTGATCAGTTTTGCGCCAGCGGCTACAGCCCCCCGGCATACGGCGCCAACTTCACGGCTCATCTGTTCCATGCCGAGGGTATAAAGCTGCGGATTGTCCCATCCAGCCTCAGTAAAGGAGGCCAAATCAGCGACGCCTTCAATATCTGCGCTAATAAAAACCTTCATATTTTCCTCCTCTGGAGCTTTGCTCCAGCATGTTTACTACATTATATCTCTTTCCCCTCTGAAAAGGGGCGGCAGTTTAAAAATGCTGCAGGTCAATTTGTTTCATTTCTATTACCGTATGCCTGCACTCGTATTCTGAGGGCTGGAGCCCCCGGTCTTCATATTCACATTCGCCATACTGGTTGTCCGTCGGGTCACAGCGCATAAACCGCTTTGCCGGGGTAAACTCATGCTGAAAGTCCAAATTTGCCGGCATGCGGAAGGGGTCCAGATTGCCAAAGTAAAATTGCCGTCGCTCCTCATTGCCTAGCCGGTAGGCGCTTCCGCCAAAGGACAGATCAGCATACAGCCAACCGTAGGGCAGCACATAAAATTGCGCCCAATCGTGTCCGCCAATATCATAGGGTGTGGCGAACAGCCCTGACTGCCAGCGGGCCGGGATGCCGCCATACCGGCACAATGTGATAAACAGCGCCGCTTGGACGCCGCAGTCACCTTTTAAATTGACCCCCGCATATTCAGGAATATTCAAAATCGTGCTGTACCGGCGGACATAGGAGTACCGCACATTGCTGGTAATATACTCGTAAATCAGTTTGGCTTTGCGGAGCGGATTTGCCTCCTCCCCCACAATTTCCTGGTACAGCGCCCGGATAAAGGGGGTGAACAAGATATGGGGCGCTTTTTCCTCCAGGCAGAAGGAGGGCTGCTGTCCGCTGGCCAGCTCCGGGTCGGGCTCCACATAAGCCAGGTGGTTCTCATAGCTGTACTCTACAGAGAATACATCCCCCGCCTCCAAGCATTTCTGAAAGCACACGGTTCTGCTCAAAGAATTTTCCGGTGCGGCCACAGCCGGATGGGACAGTGCGTGGATTTGAATCCTTTGCACCTGAGGGCCGGCTGTTGGAATAGGGATATGTACCGTAATGGGGGCGCCTGTTTTTCCGTCATCTTTTATTGACAGCTCCGACCGGATTCGGATATAATAGGTAGTTTTTCCATGCTCTTTCATATAACGCATATTCTCGTTCAATAAAGCTTGTTTTTTCTGCGCCTCCCCCGGGTCTTCCGGTACGATCAGCCGCCGCATCAACGGATGTTGTATTTTATGAAGATTTTCCAGGAAATTGCGAATCAAAAAGGGCTGCCCCTCCTTAAAAATCCAGTCCACCTGATGGTTCCAGATCAGTTCGTCGAGCTCACCCTCCGTCAGGCCTTGAATTTCAGACTGGAGCAGGGACAGCGCCTGATGGTAGGAAAAAGGGTATTCTTTCTCCATCTGTACAACTCGAACTTTTTCCAGCTCCAGCCGTTCCCGGAGCACCTGGGGCAAGGCATGTTGTGAAAGCTTTTGCTGAATCATGTCCAACGCGGCCTGAAAATAGCCCGCCTCCTCCTGGCGGCAGATATCCTCCGGAAGAGGGGCAGCAAAGTATTTCATGCGTTCCAGCATATTCATATAGACCTCCATTATGATAGACCGGAGCGTAGGGTAAAGTCAATCTCCCTGCGTCCCACAATATGGTGCTCCAAATCCTGAATATCTCCACGATATGTTCTGGCTGCCACCGCCATGATTCCCCTTCCCTCCTTTAAAATTGACTGAACAGAGCGCCAAAGCCTCCAGTATGCAGATAACAGGCATTGGCGTCTATAAGGCCTTTTTTTACCATATGGAGCATTCCGTATAAGGTCTTGCTTGTATAAACCTGCTCCACAAAGATCCCTTCGGTCTGTGCCAAATCGTAAATTTGGCCAACACATTCCGGTGTGGCTTTTGACCAGCCGCCTCCTCTATAATCACCGTGGATGGTATAAACAGAATCAAAATCAAATCCGGCCAACTGACCTGTAAGCTGGCTGACGGAGCCCAGCAGCTGGTCCAAAATCTTTTTTAGAACAGCTGCCTCATGCTCCACTGTGACAACATGTACATGAAATGGAGCCTGGGTCAGGGCCGCACCAAAAATGGTTCCCGTGGCCAGCCCTCCATTTCCACCGGGGACAAAAAGATTTTTTAAAACAATCCCCTGCGCTCCACACTGCTGGCACAGCTCCACCATAGCCTGAACATAGCCCAAAGCCCCTAAAGCTGTGGAAGCCCCGTTTTTAATTAAATAGGGGCACCTGCCTTGCTGCCGCAGCTCCTGCGCGTATTGCTCCACATACGCTTCCCGTTCTGTGTCGCTCATCAGGCCGATGTACCGAAGGTCCGCCCGGGACAATCGGTTGAGCAGCTGGTTTCCCGACTCCTCGTTTGGTTTTTGATCATTGTGGAAAATAATACAGTCTAAATCAGCCTTGCAGCAAGCGGAAACCGTCAAAGCGCACAAGTTGGACTGGCTCTTTCCGGAGGCCAGGACAACATCACATTTCTTTTGGATCATATCGCCCAGCAGGTACTCCAGATTTCGTATCTTATTTCCTCCCGCACCAAGCCCGGTCAAATCATCCCGCTTAATGTACAGCGGGAGCTCAGTCCCTAATTTAGCCTGCATATGCTTCATCGCGTGAAGCGGCGTTGGAAAAGTCCCCAGCTCCAAACGGGGGAACCGCGCTAAAACCTCCTGCGCCTTCTGTATATCCATATCAATCGACTCCTTTCCCTGCTCATACCAGATAGCAGGCCACGCAGTGGCCGCAGCCCACATCCTTCAATGGGGGAGCCGCCTCTTTGCAGACAGGCTTTGTGTAGGGGCATCTGCTTGCAAACTTACAGCCTGGGGGGGAATTCAGGGGGCTGGGCACCTCTCCCTCCAACAGAATCTCTTGGCTCTGGGCCGCTTTCTCAGGATCGGCAATTGGGATGGCGGATAAAAGAGCTTTGCTGTATGGATGAAGGTGGTTCTGATACAGCTCCTCGGTTTGGGCCACCTCCACCAGGCTGCCCAAATACATAACGCCGACCCGGTCAGAGATATAGCGCACCATGGACAGATCGTGGGCCACAAAGAGGTAAGTCAACCCATACTCTTCCTGCAGGTCACGGAGCATATTGACCACCTGTGCCTGAATAGAGACGTCAAGCGCTGAAATCGGCTCGTCACAAATGATAAATTCCGGATTTACCGCCAAGGCCCGCGCGATTCCCACCCGCTGCCGCTGCCCGCCGGAAAACTCGTGGGGGTACCGGCTGGCATGGTCTTTGTTCAGCCCCACCCGATTCAGCAAGGAAAGGATATATTCTTCCCGCTCCTTCCCGGAGCAGAGATGGTGGATGTCCAGGGGTTCCCCCACAATGTCGGCCACTGTCATCCGCGCGTTGAGGGAGGCATAGGGGTCTTGGAAAATCATCTGCATCTTTTTGCGGTAGGGCATAAACCCACTGGGGTTCAGGTGGGTGATATCCTCGCCATTATATCGGATTTTTCCGCCGGTCGGGTCATAAAGCCTAATGATGGTCCGCCCGGTCGTCGTCTTTCCGCAGCCGGACTCGCCCACCAGCCCGAAGGTTTTCCCCCGGTCTATTGTAAAGGAAATATTATCTACCGCTTTGACATAGTCGGTTTTGCGTCTGATAATGCCGCTTACTTTTTTAAAGTACATTTTCAGGTTTTCCACTTCCACCAAATGTTCAGCCATGCAGCACACCTCCCTTTTGCTTTTGATAACGGTCAGGACGAGGGGCGTCAGGATAATGCAGCCAACATTTTACACAGTGGCCTTCGTTTACTGCAAACTCAGGAACCGGACGCTCCCTGCAAATACGCATTGCAAATTCACATCTGGGGTAGAAAGGGCAGCCCTCCGGAGGATTGAGCATGTCTGGCGGCGTCCCCGGAATAGACTCCAGCCGTCGGTTTTCCTCCCCGGCCCTGGGAATTGACCGCAGCAGCCCCATGGTGTAGGGATGGCACGGCCTGTAAAAAATATCGGAGGCCTGGCCGGTTTCCATAATCTGCCCGCCATACATGACGATAACCCGGCTGCAAGAGTTGGCTACAACCCCTAGGTCATGCGTAATCAAAATAATGGAGGTCTTCATGCTTTTCTGAAGCTGCTTCAGCAGCCGCAGAACCTGGGCTTGAATGGTGACATCCAGGGCTGTCGTAGGTTCATCGGCAATAAGAAGCTCCGGTTGGCAGGCCAGCGCCATGGCAATCATGGCGCGCTGGCGCATTCCTCCAGAGAACTCATGGGGATAGCAGTGTACGCGGTTCTCCGGGTCCGGAATCCCCACCATTTTCAGCATCTCAACAGACCTCTGGGAAGCTTCTTTTCTGGACATGCTCTGATGCTCCAAAAGCACCTCATTGATCTGGTTTCCAATCGTGTAAAGAGGATTGAGGGCTGTCATGGGGTCCTGGAAGCACATGGATATCCGATTTCCCCGTATTTTCCGCATCTCCTGCCCGCTTTTTTTAAGAAGGTCCTCCCCATGAAACAGTATTTCGCCCATTGTGATCCGTCCGGGGTATTGGAGCAATTGCATAATAGACAGCGAAGTGACGCTCTTACCACTGCCGGATTCCCCAACAATGCCAATAAATTCGCCCTGCGCTACAGAAAAGCTGATATCCCGAATGGCCTTCACCTCGCCTACATGGGTAAAAAAAGAGGTCTTTAAGTGTTTTACTTCCAATAGCTGCTGTGACAAGGCGTCCACCTCACTTTCTCTGTTTTGGGTCAAAGGCATCACGCAGTCCGTCGCTGAACAGATTGAGCGCCAAAATGGTGATGGAAATGGCCGCTGCGGGAATCAATAGCTGGTATGGGTACACATAGATGCTGGCCAGCGCATCGTTGCACAGAGTCCCCCAGGAGGCCATAGGCGCGGATACACCCAGGCCTATAAAGCTGAGAAACGCCTCTGTAAAAATAGCATTTGGAATTTGCATGGCGATGGCCACCATGATGGTGCCCATCATGTTCGGAATCAGATGCTTGACGAAGATGCGTCCAGTGGAGGCCCCCAGCGTCCTGGCCGCCAACACAAATTCACTGTTTTTCAAGCTGAGCACCTGCCCCCGGACGATTCGGGCCATTCTGACCCAGTAGGTAAGCCCCAGCGCGATGATAATAGACTTCATCCCGGAACCAATCAGCACCATAATAAGGATGACATAGAGCGTCATGGGGACTGAGTCGATAACATCCACAATGCGCATCATCACCGTATCCACATTGCCGCCCTTGTACCCTGCAAAACAGCCGTAGAATACCCCGATGATGAAATTGACCAGGGCAGCGAAAATGCCTACCGTCAGAGACACCCGCGCCCCATAGACAACACGGATAAACAGATCCCTGCCGAGGGAATCGCTTCCCAATACAAAGGTTTTATTGTGAACCGATTTGGGCTGCGTCAGTTTTGCCCCGTCATAGGTTATGGTGCATTTGTCGATTTTTTCCTCCAAGATTTTTTTGGTCTCTGCCAGAGACACCATTTCCCCCTCTGCCCCACCGCCAAAATAATTGCTCAGATAGACGGCCGCATCCGCCGGAATAAGCTCCATTCCTCCATACTTCTTTTCCAGCGCGCTGTATTCCTTTTTCGCCTGAGTATATAAGCTGTAATCAATCGCCAGCTCTTTGCCGTTCAGATCATAAACGCTTTTTCTGGAAATAATATCCTTATAATCCGGCTGCAGCAGCTGCACCAGCTCCCCATCCGGTGTAACTTCAATTGCATCGTAGCCCTCAGTAATATAGACGCATATATTGTTCACTTCATCCGCCAGGGGATATATTTTCAAAATTGGCGGAACATTAGACAATGTCAAGGTTTGCTCCTCATAGCTGTACGGCCAAAAAGAGGGGATTAAAATGGCACCTAAAATCAATATCAGCACAAACACCATAGAAACCATCGCTGTCTTATTTTTTTTCAGCCTCCGCCAGCCATCCTGCAAAAAAGTAAGGCTTGGCTTCTCTATCTTTTCAAAATCCTTCTCTATAAGCTCCAAAGGCTCCCAAAGCTCAGGAGAAATCTGCTCCAGACCATGGTTCATTTAAATACCCCCTAGTCATATTTGATTCTGGGGTCTACAAAGACATAGAGGATGTCGACCACCAACGTGCAAAACACTAAAAACACAGCAAAAAACACTGTAATGCCCATAATCAGCGTGTAATCCCTGCTTAGTACACTGGAAGTAAACAGACTTCCAATACCGGGAATTCCGAATACCTTTTCAATGACAAACGACCCGGTGACTACCATGGCCACCATGGGGCCGATATAGGTTATCACAGGAAGAACGGCGTTTCGCATGGCGTGCTTTGTGACCACCTTGAACTCCGAGATCCCTTTGGCCCGGGCGGTACGGATATAATCCTGGTTTAACTCCTCAATCATTGAGGTGCGCATCAGCCGGGTAACAAAGGCCATGGAAAAAACGGATGTCACCAGGACCGGCCCAATATACCCCTTCCAATGGCCCACGCCAAAGGCGGGAACCAGGCCCAATATCTTGCTGAATACAAAGAGGTACAGTGTTGCAAATACAAAGCTGGGGATGGTCGAGCCCAATGTAGACAGCACCATCAGCAGCCGGTCAATCATTTTATTCTGACGCAGGGCGGCTAAAATCCCAGCCATCACTCCAAATGAGACAATCAATATAGATGAAAAAATTCCAATCCTCAAGGAGTATGGAAACCCTGCCGCAATGATCTCATTTGTCGACAGGCCTACCTTCAGATAGGACATGCCAAAATCGCCGTGGGCATAGTCCACCAAATATTTTATATATCGTTCATGCCAGGGCTTATTTAAGCCATATTTTTCCTCCAACGCCTGCTGCAGGGTTACATCATACACCTTATCGGTAGAAATAGGGCTACCTGGAATGGCGTTCATCAGAAGAAATGTGAGCGTCATAATAAACCAGATGGTAATCAGTGCGGCGGCAGCCCGCTTCACAATGTATCGAACCATATGGTCCCTCCTTTCTGAAAAAACGGGGGCACCCGTTTGGGCGGGCGCCCCCGCTGTCCGTTCAGGTCAGCCTACAAATTCCGCATTCCTGAATATCCAGTTTCCGTTTCTGGATACCTCAACATTCGCTACTACATCCTGATTAACCAGGGCCTTAAAAACGTAATAATACAGGGGGCAGGCGGGCAGCTCCTCCATAAGAATACCCTCGCATTCAGTCCACAGCTGGTCACGCTCCGCCCCCTGGGCGGCCATGGCGGCCTGATAGGTATCTTCAAAGGGCTTTTGCCCGGGGTTCAGCGTATGGTCGTGGGGGGCGCTGGCATCCTCGGCATACCGCCACTGCGCCATACACCCGGAGTCCAGCTTAAACTGCTTGACCATCTGGCTCGCGTCATAGTATCCAGCAGACCAGCCGGACAGGCTGATATCGAACTTTCCTTCCCGCTTGGTCTGGAGCGCCACATTTTTGTCCTCATTGCGCAGCTGGACTTCAATGTTTAAGTTTTCTTTCCACATCTGCTGAATTGCTTCACATACCTTTTTGTCGCTTTCACCGGTATAATACAGCAGCTCCAGCTTGGGGAAGCCCTCGCCGTTGGGGAAGCCTGCCTCGGCCAACAGGGCCTGCGCCGCCTCGATGTCAGCGGAGTCGGGGGCTATGCCGTAGGCGGGCTCAGGCAGGCCGCGGGAATCCACGGTGCGGTAGGAGGAGCCGTCTGTCTTTTGCGTCGTGGTGGGAAGGAAGCCGCTGGCGGGTGTTTCACCGGAGCGGGTGATCTGGTCGGTAATTTGTTTTCGGTTGATTGACAATGTAAGGGCGCGCCGCACCAGCACATTGTCCACCACTTCCCGGTCTACATTAAAGTCCAGATATTTGGTTCCGGTGATGGGGCTGATAATCAGGTTGGGGTCTTCTGCCAGCAGCTTGGGCACTTCCTCTGCGGGAATTACCTCGGTGCAGTGAATCTCGCCGGCCTTGTAGCCCTGAAGGGAGGTATTTTCATCATTGACCATAATGGCTTTAATTCCAGGCATTTTGATGGAATCAGCATCGTAATAGGCATCATTTTTCACCATCAGAATGTGGGAGCCGATCTGGTATTCGGCCAGCTTGAAGGGGCCGTTGCAGATAAAGGTCTCGGGGCGTTTTTCCCAGCCCTCGCCCTGGTCCACTGATTTTTTGTTGACTGGGCAATATATGTCGGCGGAAATTCTCTGAATAAAGAATGGAGCCGGATTTTTAAGCACCACTTCAAATGTGTCGTCGTCCAGGGCCCGCGCCATAACGCCATCGGCGGTCCCTGTGCCGGCTAAATACTCAGCCGCGCCCACCACGTAGTCGGTCACGCCGGCGGCGGAGGGGGAGGCTACAGCGGGATCGCACATACGCTTCCAGGTATACTCGAAATCGTGGGCAGTGAGCGGGGTTCCGTCGGACCAATTACTCTTCCTCAGGTGGAACGTATAGGTAAGGCCGTCATCGGAAACATCCCAGCGCTCGGCGACGCCGGGCTCGATTCCATCTTGAACCTGTTTCGTCAGGCCTTCAAACATAGAGATCGTGATATACTCCGAAATAGTCTCGGAGCTAAGGGTGGGGTCCCACGTTTTCGGCTCAGCCCCCATATTCCAAACCATGTACTGGAGCTGGTCCTCCGGCTGGCCGGGCTGGTTTGGCTGCGGGCCGCCGGCAGGATTGGATGTGTTGGATGGGGCGGGCTGTCCGCCGCAGCCGGCCAGCAGCGATCCCATCATGGCGATGGACAAAATGGCGGATAACAGTTTGCGTTGTTTCATAAAACCTCCATTTCTTTTCTCCACTCTCAGAACACCTGATGTTTAAAAGAGGACAGGCGGGCAAAGGGTCGTTTTCATACATAAACACTGAAATAAGTATTTATTTTTGCTTTGATGTCTATTCATTTGTGTGTTCAAACGAGTGAAAGCTTAAAAGCGATTTACATTGCAATGTTCATGCGCCTGTTTACCTCGTTAGATATGAAGAGCAAAAATTGTGCCAAATATTTTTGAATGGCACAATTTTTTATACTGGCGGATAATGGACGTTTTTGTATAATTTTTGACAAAACACGAATTGTTCAGCGGCTAATCGCAGTTGAATTTACATTATTTTACTTTCAATTGGTTATTTATTTTTATTTATCAACCTAAATGTAGATTTTTTTGTCGAACTATGGTATAGTAAAAAATACATTTAGGCGCCGTTTGAAAAATGGAAATGTGCACAATGGTGAGGAATTTTTTCACCAGACAAACACAATTTTTCGCAGGAATACTGGATGTATTTCAAGA